>JAOPYP010000508.1 GCA_025964635.1 Actinomycetes bacterium
GTGACCACCACCCGGTCGCCGGCCGGGTCGGGCACCCGCGCGACGTCCATCCGGAAGTTGATCGCGCTCATGATGCCGTCGCCGAACTGCTCGTGGATGAGCTCCTTGATCGTGGGCCCGTAGACCAGGAGCACCTCGTAGAAGCGGTACATCGTCGGGTCCGTGGGCACGGCCGTGTCCAGCGCGCCACGGGTGGGCTGCTGCTGGAAGGCCAGGGCCGCGTCGTCGCCGAGATCGAGGATGGAGGCGGCGGCCTGCGCCTCCTTGAGCGGCATCGGCTGCTGGCCGAGCAGCGCCGAGGTGGTCCAGGCCACCGGCCGTCCCACGGCCTCGGCGATCTGGGCCCAGGTCAGGCCCAGCCGCTGCTTGGCGTCCCGGACGGCCTCGGCAGCTTCCTTCTTGGTCACGATGGCGTTCCTCCCGTGCGGCGGCCGAGTGCGGCGGTCCAGTGCGGCGGTCCTGCCATCATTGTCCCCGCCTATGATCGGGCCGGTGCGGCGTGAGTCTTCGACCGTGGTGGTCCTCGTGGGGGCGGTGGCTGAGCCACTGCTGGCCGGCCTGGCCCGGTCCTCCAACGTGTCCCTGGTCCGGCCCCCGGACGAGGAGAAGGACAGCCTGACCGCGGCGGCCCTGGTCCTGGGCCAGGCGGCGCGGCGGGCGTCGCCGTACGTCCTGGTGCCCGCCGACCCGCTGGCCGAGGTGGCCGCCGAATGGGCCGCGATGTGGGATCTGACCGCCGGCCCGGGCCACGCCGCCGCGTTCGAGGAGCGCGCCGCCGCGGCCGTGGCCGCGTGGCGGGCCGGGCGGTTCGAGCTGCCTGACTACTACGTGGCCGTGACGCGGGCCGTCCGACCGGGTCCTGGGGCCGCCCCGGTCGCCAGCCCGGAAGGCGGGCTGAGCCCGGGCGACGGCACCGGGATGTACCTGGGACCGCTCCGGGCGGCCCGGCCCGGCCGGATCGAGGCGGTGGTCACGACGGCCGATGACGAGGGCACCGACCGGGTGCTGCAGGCGCTCAGGACGCTGCGGCACGGCCCCTGGTGGCCGCCGCCGGACGAGCTGCTCGACCAGGCGCGGCACTTCTTCGCGGGCAGCCTGGGCGATCGCACTCTGACCAGCGAATGACCACTTTGCGTATCCAAACGGCGAGTCATGGGTGACACTGGAGGGCCAGGACATCGGCGGCATCCGGGCCGGCCGGGTCCATCCCACGACCCGGAGGCCGACGGTGACCGCCACCACCCCGACGCCCGCCAGCCGCGCGGCCGGCCGGTTCTACGATGCCCGGCGCGGCATCTACTACACCAAGCCGGTGATGCGCGGCTGGCTGCACCTGCTCTGGTTCGGGGCGTCCCTGGTGGTCAGCGCGGTGCTGCTGGCCCACACCCCCGGCCCGGCCCGGGTCCTGAGCTTCGGGGTGTACGCGGTCAGCGTGGGCGCGCTGTTCGGGGTCAGCGCCGTGTACCACTGCGGCACCTGGTCCGAGGCGTGGCGGCAGCGCCTCCAGCGGCTCGACCACGTGATGATCTTCTTCCTGATCGCCGGGACCGCGACCCCGGTGTTCATCGTGGCCGCCCCGGGCACGCTCGGCCGGATCGGCCTCGTCGTGCTGTGGGTGCTCACCGCGGCGGCGGCCGGCATCCATCTGGCCTGGATGGACGCGCCGGAACGGCTCGTCGGCGGGACGTTCCTCACCCTGGGCTGGGTGGCGGCGCTGGCCCTGCCCGCGGTCTGGATCCACTCCGGCCCGGTGGCCGGCGGGCTGATGCTCGGCGGCGGCCTGCTCTACACCGTGGGCGCCCTGTCCTACCACCGGCGGCGGCCTGACCCGTACCCGTCGGTGTTCGGCTACCACGAGGTCTTCCACGTGTACGTCTGCGCGGGCGCCGCGTGCCAGTACCTGGCCATCGCGGTGTACCTGCGGTAACCGCGTCACGCGGTCAGCGGGCCGCTTACCCGGGCGATCAGCCGGGGACCGACGCGACGAACCGGAACCGGTCCTCCTGCACCTCGACCCGGGCACCGGCGAAACCGGCGGCGGCCAGCCGGTCCGCCATCGTGGCCGGGTCGACCGGCAGGTAGTCGTCGTCCACGTGCAGGTCCCGCCGGGCGGCGGTCTCCACGCCATCGGTGCCGGCCAGAATCCCCCCGGGGCGCAGCACCCGGCGCAGCTCGGCCAGCATCCGGTCCTGCAGGGCGGTGGACGGGACGTGATGCAGCATCGTGAACAGGGTGGCCGCGGAGAACTGGCCCGCCTCGAACGGCAGCGCGGTGGCGTCGGCGTGCAGCACGGTGACGTTGGTGCCGGCGAGCCGGCCGGCCAGGGACCGGGCCAGCCGCTCGTCGATCTCCACGGCGGTCAGCCGGGCCACCTGGCGGCGCAGCACGTCGGTGGTCAGGCCGGGCCCGGGGCCCACCTCCAGCACCTCATCGCCGAGATCCTGCTCCCGGAGCACCCAGGGCAGCAGCTCGGCCTGCACGAACGCCGCCCATTCGGGGCTGGCGCAGATCCGCAAGTGCGCCTCATTCATGGGCTCATTGTGGCCCAGCGGGCCCTCCTCGGTCCGGGTCTCCCCGGGGCCCTCACCGGGCGAGCACCAGGACCAGCAGCACCGTGGCCGTGCTCAGCTCGACGATCGCGCCGAACACGTCGCCGGTCATCCCGCCCAGCCGCCGCCGCGCGGCCCCGCGCAGCAGCCCGGCCACGGCCAGGGCGGCCACGGCGG
>JAOPYP010000525.1 GCA_025964635.1 Actinomycetes bacterium
GGATAGCCGCTGGCCTGGCCGCCGTGGCCGGGCTGGCCGTGACAGGGGCGCACATCACCAGGGTGCGCGCGCCGCACCTGTCCATGATCTCCGCTCCCGGCGTCGTCACCCAGGTCATCGTCGCAGCCGCGCACGCGGCCGGCTGACCAGTGCCGCCCGGCGCCCAGGCGCTCCACAGCGTCCCGCGTTCACGCAGCGGTTCAGCTACAGCATTGACGGCGGCCTGATCAAGACAACATGATCTGGACGCGCACCAAGACACCGTTCCGCATCCCGCGCGGTAATAGGCGGAAATCCTGGCGATGCGCCGAATGGCCGTTCTGGTCATCCCTGAACCCTGGCGTTCCGCCGGACAGATATCCGGATCGGGCTGGCTGGGTGCGGTTCATGGTATGCTGCTCTTGCGTATAAGAGCTCGCCGTTAAAAATGTCGTTAATTTGGCCGGCATCCCGGTTTCGAGCGTTTCGCCGGAGGATCAGGCTGCAGCCCCGTCGCGGGCCTGGCAGCGGTCCACAGTGCTTTCCCTCATGCGCGCAGGGCGGTGGCCATCTGCGGGTCCGGCCCGCGCGGTCATCGTGTGCGTTCTGGCGGCTCCCCGACACAGGAATTGTAGGCAGCAGAAGTTGATATCGTTCATCTGGTCCCCGGGGAATCCCCTGCCCGCTGGCACCGGCGGCTCGGAGAACTACACGGTCGGCCAGGTCCGGGAGCTGAACAGGCGCGGCGTACCAGCGCAGGTGGTGACGGTCGGCCTGGGCGCCGGCGACGGCCGCGACGACTTTACTGACATCCCGTTCCTGTCACTGGCCACGCTGCCCGAGGTCGGTGAGCTCGACAGCACCGTCGTCTTCGTTAACGAACCGCACGCGGTGCCGACCAGGTATCCCGCGTTCCTGATCCTGCACAACCCGCCGCCCATCCGGGAACGGCATAAGGCGTTTGCCATCGAGGGGACCAGGAATCGCACCCTGATCGCCACGAGCCGTTACGCGGCCGCGCTGTGGTCGGAATACCTGGACGTCGACGTGTCGACGATCAGTGTCGTGTACCCATTCGCCGAACCGTGCTTCGCCGCGCAGTCCCGGCCAGTCAATGAAACCGGAAGGACCCGCATCCTGTTCGCTGGCCGGCTGAGCCCGGAGAAAGGCATCTATACCCTGCTGGAGACACTGCACATCGACATCATCGTGCAGGATTCAGCACTCACGTTCACCGCGACGACAGCGGGCGCAGACAAGCCGCAGGGGAAGATCATCGAGCGGTTGCTCGGTGAGCATCCCGGCATCTCCGTGGTTGCCACCTGCAAGACGCCCGCCACGATGGCGGCCCTGATGGCCGGCCACGACATCGTGGTGATGCCCTCCAACAGCCAGTACTGGCATGAGACGTTCGGCATTGTCTCGATCGAGGCCCAGCACTCAGGGTGCCGGGTCATCGCCTCCGACGATGGCGGCCTGCCCGAGACCGACTGCGGCGGCGTGGTCCTGGTCAGGCCGGACAACGCCGAAGCGCTCGCCTGGGGCATCCGTGAGGCCATGGACAGCGGGCCGCTCTCCCGGGCCGCGAGGCAGGACGCCGGGATGAGGTTCACCGTCGCGCAGTCCGTGGACACGCTGCTGAATGTATTCGCCCAGCCGCTTCCGATCCCGCCAGCGACCATCGTCCGGCAACTCGAAGAGCTGATCCTGGCGCCGTCAGCCGAAGTGCCGCGCACCGTCAGCCCAGGCACTGCGCTGACCGAAGCCGCGGCCTAGCCAGAACGTGGGTCAGCGCTGGGCGCTGCAGGCCCGGGCGCCAGTGCCTACGCTGACCGCAAGACAGGGCTTCCGGAACCCGGGCCTTCCGCTTGCATAACCATGCATAGGACGGCATACTTTCTCGTGTGTCCAAGGTAATCTCCTCCCTGCCTGTCGGTGAACGGGTCGGCATTGCTTTCTCCGGCGGGCTCGACACCTCGGTCGCGGTCTCGTGGATGCGCGACAAGGGTGCGGTGCCGTGCACGTACACCGCCGACATCGGGCAGTACGACGAGCCAGACATCGGCTCGGTCCCCGGGCGGGCCACGTTGTACGGCGCCGAGGTCGCCCGGCTGGTCGACTGCCGCCCGGCGCTCGTCGAGGAGGGGCTGGCCGCGCTGACCTGCGGGGCGTTCCACATCCGTTCGGGGGGCCGGTCCTACTTCAACACCACCCCGCTGGGCCGGGCGGTCACGGGCACGCTGCTGGTCCGGGCGATGCTCGAGGACGACGTCCAGATCTGGGGAGACGGCTCGACGTTCAAGGGCAACGACATCGAGCGGTTCTACCGCTACGGGCTGCTGGCCAACCCGAACCTGCGCATCTACAAGCCCTGGCTCGACGCGGCCTTCGTCAGCGAGCTCGGGGGCCGCCGGGAGATGAGCGCGTGGCTGTTCGGTCACGACCTGCCGTATCGCGACAGCGCGGAGAAGGCCTACTCGACCGACGCGAACGTCTGGGGGGCGACCCACGAGGCGAAGACCCTCGAGCACCTCGACACCGGGATCGAGACGGTCGAGCCGATCATGGGCGTGCGGTTCTGGGACCCGGCGGTCGAGATCACGCCGGAGGACGTCACGGTCGGCTTCGAGCGGGGCCGGCCGGTGACGATCAACGGGGCAGGGTTCGCCACGCCGGTCGAGCTGGTCATGCAGGCCAATGTGATCGGGGGGCGGCACGGCCTGGGCATGTCCGACCAGATCGAGAACCGGATCATCGAGGCCAAGAGCCGGGGTATCTACGAGGCGCCGGGCATGGCGCTGCTGCACGTGGCGTACGAGCGGCTGCTCAACGCGATCCACAACGAGGAAACCATCGCGAACTACCACACCGAGGGGCGCCGGCTGGGACGGCTGATGTACGAGGGCCGCTGGCTCGACCCGCAGGCGCTGATGCTGCGCGAATCGCTGCAGCGCTGGGTGGGCTCGGCCGTCACCGGCGAGGTAACTCTCCGGCTGCGCCGCGGCGAGGACTATTCGATCCTGGACAGCACCGGTCCGGCGTTCAGCTACCACCCCGACAAGCTGTCGATGGAGCGCACGGAGGACTCCGCGTTCGGCCCGCTGGACCGGATCGGCCAGCTCACCATGAGGAACCTGGACATCGCTGACTCGCGCGCCAAGCTTGAGCAGTACGCCGGCCTCGGCATGGTCGGTGCCGCCCACGTCCAGCTGATCGGGGCAGCGGCCCCCAGCGAGCTGGTGGGCGAGATGCCCCAGGGGGGAGCCGAGGCGATCGCCTCCCGCGGCGGGGTGGACGAAGACGACGAGCTGCTGGACCGCGCCGCGATGGAGTCCGGCACCGACTGACCGGACGGTCGCGCTAGCCGGGCTGGTGGCCCGGGCGGGTGTCCAGTTCCGCCCACACGGCCTTGCCCGTGGGCGTATCGCTGACCCCCCACTTATTGGCCAGGGCGTCCACGATCACGAACCCGTACCCTGATTCGTCGAGCCCGGCCGGCGTGCCCGGCTGCGGCCACTGCGGGTCCGCGTCATGGACCTCGATCCGCAGCGAGGTGCCATCGGCTTCCAGTCGCAGGACCAGCATCGACCCCCGGCTGGCGGCGTGCCGCACCGCGTTGGTGACCAGCTCGGAGACGAAGAGGACCGCCGTTTCCTCCAGATGGGCCACCCGCCAGGAGTACAGCACCTCGCGGGTAGCCTGCCGGGCCAGTCCCGGGGCGTGCCCGGCGGCTGGCAGCTCCATCTCCCAGGCCCAGCACGAGCCCCCGGGCTTGCCTGGCCCGCACATGCCGGCGGAATTGGCCGCAGCGCACGTCATGTCTGTGTGCCTCATTCTTGTCATCGCCGGTGGTCCGGCGGGTTCCACGGCGGATATAGTGACGGCGCTCTGGCCTTAGCCGGCAGGCACATCACCGATGGTGCTCCCGGTGCCTGCGGGCGCGTGATTTTCCCCGTGCTGTCGACCTTCGATAGTCCAATACCAGGCTGATAAATAGCTCCAAGCCCGCTGAGGCTCTGCTGACAGTCCGCCGACGGTCAGCTGGGCGCGGGACCGCATCGTGCTCACGTGCACCCCGGTACGACCGGTTTGTCACTATCAGCGCTGACGACTCCTGGTCGCGCCGTTACGCTGGCCACCTCGGGGATGGCGGGGCCAGCATCACCGGCCGATCGGCCGGTTCCCATGGCGAATGCCGCCGCCGGCCTGACGGCTCTGCGCGGCATTTCGGCTTACACGGAGGCACCACATGAGGCGTCGGCACATCGCGTCCGCCGCCATCGCCATCGCCGCTTCGGTGGTGCTGGGCGGGTTCGGATCGACCACGCGGGCCCAGGCGGCGACCTGCCATCACGAGCGCGGGCCATTCCACGTGAGCAGGGCCGTCGTCAACGGCTCCACCGGGCGGTACATCCCGTATGGGATCAACGTCACGGGGCTGGCCCACACTGGCTACGCCAGCCTCATGGCCCAGGACGAGGCGGACATCACCGCTGCCGCGGACGATTGGTGCGCGAACACGGTCCGCTTCCAGGTCGGCCAGGCGAACCTCGTCAGCACCACAGGCCGCGTCGACCAGGCGTTCCTGGGCGCCGTAATCACCGAAGTGCGATTCGCGGAAGCCCGCGGCCTGGTCGTGGCGCTGAACCTGCAGTGGCAACTCGACGGCGCCAGCCTCGTCGAGTCCATGCCGACGCAGCGGAGCAAGGCCTTCTGGGGTTCTCTCGCCTCCCATTTCGGGAGAGATCCCAACGTCGTGTTCGACATCTACAACGAGCCGGAGCAGCACGCCGCCTGTGGCTGGGCCTTCTGGCACGACGGCGGCGTGTGCCACGGTGTGAAGTACATGGGAATGCAGGCTCTCGCCGACTACGTCCGGGCCCGGGCGTCGAACCTGTTCTGGGTCGAGGGGATCGGCGCGGGAGCCACCCTGAGCGGGGCGTGGCGGCACCACATCACCGGCGACGGACCCCTGGAATACAGCGAGCATCGCCCTCCGGCACCGCACCAGCCCAGAACCTGGGACTCGGAGTTCGGTTCCATCGCCAACAGCGGACATGCTCCGGTCCTCGACGGTGAGTGGGCTGACTACGCCCGGAGCAACGCATCGTGGGCCTGCTGGGACGACGCTCCGGTGTCCGCACCGCGGTTCCTCAGCTACCTGCAGGCTCACCGGTTCGGCCTCATCGTGACCCAGCTCGTCAAGGGCCAGCTCATCCAGAGCGCGAACCTCAACGACCCAACCCGCTTCCGCACCAACTGGTCGTGCACGAGCGGCCTCGACCAGGGCGTGGGCCACCAGGCGCAACGGTGGTTCATCCGGCAGAACGGGTAACGGCCAGGGCGGCCATCCGGCCAGGGACTCCCCATGCCCGCCCAGGTCTACCTCAGGCGGCGGACGTAGCCGGGGTTCTTGGTCGCGTCGGCCAGCGTTCAACTGCCTGTCGCACGGCCCTTGGATGCCCCCTATAGGTTCGGCTGGCCTTCACCCCCGAACCCTCCTGGAGGTTCCGGCCCCATGCCTGACCTGTCCCGCAGGAATCTCATCCGCCGCGCCGCCGCCGTCACCGGAGCCGCGGTGGTGGCGTCAGTCGCCCCGGCCACCGGCGCCCTCGCCCGCCCCGCCGCCAAGCGCGGCCGGCACGGAGACATCCGCGACATCAAGCACGTCGTGATCCTCATGCAGGAAAACCGCAGCTTCGACCACTACTTCGGCTCCCTCAGGGGCGTCCGCGGGTTCGGTGACCGCTCCACCATCACGCTGCCCGGCGGCGATTCGGTGTGGCAGCAGCCCACCACCCCGCCCGGCCAGCCGGTCACGGGCACGCAGTACCCGTGGCGGCTGGCCTCCGGGACGTTCTCCGGCGCGCAGCCACCCAGCCCGGAGGTCGGCGCGCAGAACTACGGCGGGACCGATCACAGCTGGGAGAGCCAGCACGGCGCGTGGTACGGCGGCCTCATGAACGCCTGGTACTACGCCAAGGGCGGCCCGACCACGCTGGGCTACCTGAACCGCGGCGACATCCCGTACCACTACGCGCTTGCCGACGCCTACACGATCGGCGACGCCTACCACTGCTCGGTGCTCAGCGCGACCGGCCCGAACCGCACCTACCTGTGGAGCGGGACGATCAACGCCGATCAGCAGCACGGCAGCTATGTCGCCTACAGCGGGGGCGACGAGCTCGGCAAGTTCCTCGGCTGGCCGAGCTACCCCGAGACGCTCCAGGCCGCGGGCGTGACCTGGAAGATCTACCAGGGCAGCGACAACTACGGTGACAACGGCGCCGAGTACTTCGCCACGTTCGCCAAGTACGACCCCGGTCAGGGCGGCACGCCCGCCCCGGGTGTGGTCTGGTACGACAACGGCGTGGCCACCGTGCCAGAGCCGTATCCCGCCGAGGACCGCAACGGCGACAACCTGGCCCTGGCGATCAAGAAGGACGTGCTGGCCGGCGCGCTCCCGCAGGTGTCGTGGGTCGTCACCAACCAGCAGTACTCCGAGCACCCGGACGGCGCCCCGCACGACGGCGCCTACTACGTGAACCAGGTCCTCAGGGCGCTCAACGCCGACCCGGACGTGTTCAACTCCACCCTCGTGATCATCGACTTCGACGAGAACGACGGCCAGTTCGACCACGTCCCGCCGCCGGTCCCGGCCCCCGGCACCACGGACGAGTTCTACCTGGAGACGTCGCTTGATCCTCAGCCGCTGCCGGTCGGCCTCGGCTTCCGGGTCCCGCTGCTGCTGATCTCGCCGTGGACCCGCGGCGGCTGGGTGACGTCGGAGGTCTCCGACCACACCTCGGTCCTGCAGCTCCTGGAGAAGTGGACCGCGGCGCTCGGCAAGCCGGCCATCTGCCCGAACATCAGTGCCTGGCGCCGCAGCGTCTGCGGTGACCTCACCAGCGCGTTCGACTTCGCCCACCCGGTCTTCGGGATGCCTTCCCTGCCTGACCCCGGCCAGCCCATCGGCGAGCCCGCCAACTCGTACGACCCGGTGCCGGCGACCAACGCGATGCCGGTTCAGGAGCCCGGAACCAAGCGGGCCCGCCCGCTGCCCTACCAGCCCAACGCCAACCTCGACGGGTTCACGTTCGGCAGCAACGGGGCCGTCCAGGCGAACCTGTCCCTCAGTAACACCGGACCGCATGCCAGCAAGGCCAGCCACTTCTCCGTCTACAGCAACGCGGCGCCGGACCTGAACCTCGCGGACTACCCCGGCCGGTTCCCGGCGCAGTACACGGTCGACCCGTCGCCCAGGATCTGGAACAAGACCGTGCCGGGTTCGGCCGAGATCGGCGCGGGCCGGGGTGACGGCAAGTACGACCTGACGATCGCGGGCCCGAACCGCTTCCTCCGGCACTTCACCGGTGATGTCAGTGCCCCGGGTGTTACCGCGCAGGTCACCGCGGCGTACTACCAGGGTGGCTTCAGCCCGGCGCCCGTGCTCGCGCTCAGGCTGGCCAACGGCGGCAAGGAGATCGTGACGTTCACGGTCACGCCGAACCACTATTCCAGGGAGCCGGCCCGGACGTACCACGTGCGCCCGGGCGGCAGCGCGACCCACCTGGTCGCCCCGCTGCCGTCCAGCAACGGCTGGTACGACCTGTCGGTCACGATCAGCGCGGACGGCTCCTGGTCGCGCCGCTACGTGGGCCACCTCGAAAACGGCCAGCCCAGCATCACCGGCTGACCGGCAGGCCACCGCAGATTTCTCAAAATTTTCGGCGTCATGTGTCGAGTCCCCGTCTCCTCGTTCGAGGCGTAGGCAGAGGGCAGATCGAGCAGATGGTCGCCCGAAGCGAAGGGACGGACCGTCATGACCACCCAGACCGCAACCACCGGCGTCACCCCCCGCCCAGGCTGCTCCCCGGCCCAGCGCGTGACCAGGTCGCTGCTCGGCTACGGGGTCGTGGCCGGTGCCGTGTTCGAGGCCTCGATCCTGATCCAGGGGCTGACCCGGCACGGGTTCCGCCTGGCCCATGATGACGCCAGCCTGCTGAGCAACGGCCCGCTGGGCTGGATCCAGATCGCCACCTTCCTGCTTTCCGGGGCGATGACGATCGCTTTCGCCGTCGGGGCCCGCCGCGCGCTCGCGGGCCGCGCCGGCGGCCGCTG
>JAOPYP010000536.1 GCA_025964635.1 Actinomycetes bacterium
GCGCCCTGGTCATCGGCGGCGGGCAGGCCGGCCTGTCCATGAGCTACTGCCTCGGCCAGCGCGGGATCGGCCACCTGGTGCTCGAATCCCGCACTGTGGCGCACGAATGGCGCGACCGGCGCTGGGACAGTTTCTGCCTCGTCACCCCCAACTGGCAGTGCCTGCTGCCCGGGTACCCCTACGCCGGGGCTGACCCGCACGGCTTCATGCTCCGCGACGAGATCGTCAGCTACCTGGAGGGGTACGCCCGCTCGTTCGGGCCGCCGGTGGCCGAGCACACCACCGCCACCCGGCTGACCCAGCGGCGCTCAGGCCCGGGTCACGGGGGCGGGTTCGAGATCCGCACTACCCGGGGCACGCTCACCGCCGACCAGGTGGTGCTGGCCACGGGTCCGTACCAGGTGCCGATCATCCCCCGGCTGGCGCAGCGGCTGCCCGACGACGTCCGGCAGATCCATTCGTCCGCTTACCGCAGCCCGGCGGAACTGCCGCCCGGCGCGGTACTGGTCGTGGGCACCGGGCAGTCCGGAGGCCAGATCGCCGAGGACCTGCACCTGGCCGGCCGTACCGTGCACCTGGCCACCGGCAGCGCGCCCCGGGTGGCCCGGTTCTACCGGGGCCGGGACGTGGTGGACTGGCTCGCGGACATGGGCTACTACGCCCGCGGTATCGAGGAGTTCAGCGATGCCGACGCGGTCCGGTTCCGCGCCAACCACTACGTGACCGGGCGGGACGGCGGCCGGGACATCGACCTGCGGGCGTTCGCCCGCGACGGGATGCGCCTGCACGGGCGGCTGGCCGCGATCGGGGGCCAGCAACTCCGGTTCGCCGGTGACCTGCGGCAGAACCTGGACCAGGCCGACGCGGTGTCCGAGTCGATCAAGGATTCGATCGACGCCTGCATCGACGCGCGGCGGATCGTGGCTCCGCGCGAGGACCGCTACACGCCGGTCTGGGAGCCCTCAGGAGACGGGCCCAGCGAGATCGACCTGCGCGACGCGGGCATCACCACCGTGATCTGGGCCACCGGGTTCGGCCGCGACTGCCGCTGGATCGAGGTCCCGGTGTTCGACGGCCGCGGCTACCCGACCCACCGGCGCGGGATGACCAGCTGCGATGGGCTGTTCGTGCTCGGCCTGCCCTGGCAGCACACCTGGGGCTCCGGCCGGCTGTCCGGGGTGGCGGACGACGCCGCCTACCTCGCGGACCGGATCGCGGACCGGATCGCGGACCGGATCGCCGCCGGCCCCCAGCGCCAGACGGCGCACCGTAACGGCACTCAGCACGGGCCGGCGCCGGCCGAGGTGCACTGGCTGGCCGGCACCCCGGGGAGCACCTGGCCGCGGGACGAGGAGTGGGCCGCCCCGAGGACAGTCGCATGAGCGAGCCGGAGGGCCGCGGGAGACCGGGCGTGGCCATGGCCGGCCGCTGGGCATCCGACGCGCACCGCCACCTGGGCGTGCTGCCCGCCTACCCGTTCTACGGCGGCCCGGCGGTCCGCCCCGACCTGGGCGCCCGGGCCACGGTCGCCGAGCTCATCGCGGACATGGACGCCGAGGGCACCGGCCGGGCCCTGGTCATCCCCAACTACGGCGTCCCCGACCCGGACGTCGCGTTCTCGTTCAACGAGCTGGTGCTGGAGGCCGCGGCGGCCGACGACCGGATCCGCGCCGCGCTCTGGGTCTCCGCGAAAGAAGCCGACGCGGAGCGGACAGCCAAGGCCCTGGCCCTGGCCGGCGAGCCCGGGGTCCGCGCGCTCAAGCTCAGCTTCCTGCTCGGCGGCCGGGTCGACGACCCCGCCGGCCAGCCGCACCTGGACGCCATCTTCGCCGCGGCCCGGCAGCACGACCTGGTCGTGCACGTGCACACGTCGCCCGGCGCGGCCTCGGACATCGACCAGGTGGGCCAGCTCGTCGACCGGTACGGCGACGAGGTCGCCATTCACCTGGTGCACTTCGGCGGCGGCATGAGCGGCCACATCAAGCTGGCCGGGGCGCGGTTCTTCGACTGGATCGCGGCCGGCAAACGGGTCTACACCGACCTGTCCTGGGCGATCGGCTTCGCCCCGCGCTGGCTGGCCGCCGAGATCGAGCGCCGCGGCCTCGGCCACGACCGGCTGCTATTCGCCAGCGACCAGCCCTGGGGGGACTACGCCGGCGAATTCGCCAAGCTCAGCGCCGTCACCGGGGACGGCGAACTGGCCCGCCGCGTGTTCGGCGGCACCTTCGCGGGCCTGTACGGCTGATCACCCCTGACCGGCCCTCACCCAACCGGATAACCACCACAGAAAACCGGATAGCACCCACAGAAAGAGGAGAACCGTCATGCCGGACCTGACTGAGACCGAAGAGACGAGCCTGACCGAGATCCCGCATCCCTCGCTGCCGGACGGCTCCAGCATCTACGGCGGCACCAAGGTCTTCCCCGACTACCAGGCCGAGAACGGGGAGTCCTACTTCACCCTGGTGCATGGCATCGCGCATGAGTCCTCGGTGAGTTTCGTCGCCATCCTGCAGGCCACCCGGGCGCAGCGGAAGGGGTTCGAGTCGGCCATCTACTTCTACGGCCCGGGCTCGATCAACTGCCTGGCCACCCGGGGTTTCCCCACCACCGGCAGCTCGGCCTTCCCGGGCGAGCACAACATCAACGACTCGCTGAAGACGTTCATCAAGGAGGGCGGCAAGGTCTACTGCTGCCGGTTCGGCCTGTCTCTGCACGGCGCCCGCGAGGAGGACCTCATCGAGGGCGTCATCCCCACCCACCCGCTGGACGTGCAGGACGCGCTGATCCACTACGCGCGCAAGGGCGCGATCATCAACTCCACCTACATGTTCTGAGCAGGCACTGCCTGAGCCGGGGCGCCGGCGGCGCGCCCGGCGGGCGCCCCGGGACCGGAGCGCCGGGACCGGGTGAGACAGCGCAGCGAAGGAGGCAGCGTGAGCGTTGACACCATGACCACGTTCGTGGACATCGCCCTGCTGGGCGTGCGGGCGGACACCCCCGTCACCCGCCGGATGGGTGCCGGGCCCAGCGACGACGGCCACCTGGTGGTGGACGGGGTCAACGCCGCGCTGCCGGTCAACCCGGACTCGCCGTACCAGGTGCGGGACGGGCACCTGTTCCGCGGCGAGACCGACCTGGGCCTGCCGGTCACCCCCGTCCGGCGGCCCAGGTTCTACGACCTCAGCACGGCGGACGGTGTCCCGTACGAGCAGATCGCCCGCCTGCACGGGGCGGACGTGCTGGCCACCACCGTGGTGCAGACCTGCATCCGGTACGCGGTGGACCAGCGCTGCCGGTTCTGCACGATCGAGGAGTCGCTGCGCGAGGGCAGCACGATCGCGGCCAAGACCCCGGCCCAGCTGGCCGAGGTGGCCGAGGCCGCGGTCCGGCTGGACGGCGTCACCCAGATGGTGATGACCACCGGCACCACGGCCGGCCCGGACCGCGGCGCCCGGGCCCTGGTCCGCGCCGTCCGCGCGGTGCTGGCCGCGGTGCCCGGGCTGCCCATCCAGGTGCAGATCGAGCCGCCGGGCGACCTGGGCGTGCTCACCGACCTGCACCAGGCGGGCGCCACCGCGATCGGCATCCACGTCGAGTCGCTGGACGACCAGGTCCGGCGGCGCTGGATGCCGGGCAAGGGCTCGGTGCCGATGGCCGAGTACGAGGCGGCGTGGGACGAGGCCGTCCGGGTCTTCGGCCGCAACCGCGTCTCCACCTACCTGCTGATCGGCCTGGGCGAGGATCCCGACGAACTGGTCGCGGGCGCGGGGCGGCTGATCGACCGCGGGGTCTACCCGTTCGCAGTCCCGTTCCGGGCCATGAAGGGCACGCTGGCGGTGCGGGAGGGCGCACAGCCTCCCGCCCCGCCGCTGGTCCAGGACATTACGCAACGAATCGCCACGCTGCTGAGGACCGCCGGGATGACCGGTGCCGGCCAGCGGGCGGGCTGCGCCGCCTGCGGCGGGTGCAGCGTGCTGCCCCGGGCCGGGGGCTGACCGTGCTGACCGGATTCGCGGAGTTCACCCCCCGGGCCGCGGACAGCCTCGGCGGCGTGCTGCTCGGCCCGGTCCCAGCGGACATGGCCCAATCTGGCGGCGCCCCGGCGGGCCTGGCCCCGGCGCTCATCGAGGTGGCCGCCGACCGCGCCACCCTGGACGCCTACCGGGCCGTGCGCCGGGAGGTTTTCGTTGCGGAACAAAAGCTGTTCGAGCGCGATGACGCAGACTGGCGCGACGAGGACCCGCGCCATCGGGTCCTGGTCGCGCGGGATGCGGGCGGGGACGTGCTGGGCGGGGTGCGGCTCGGGCCGGCCACGCCGGACGCCGACGTGGGCTGGTGGGCCGGCGGGCGGCTGGCCGTGCG
>JAOPYP010000560.1 GCA_025964635.1 Actinomycetes bacterium
CGCGGTGCGCGACGACTTCGCCGCCTCGCTGGAGCGCACCCTGTGGTTCCAGGTGGGCGTGTTCGGCCTCAGCTTCCTGCTCATGCTGCTGCTGCCCAGGCGGGCGGGCCGGCGACCGGCTGGGTCACCGGAAGCCTCGGCGGGTGCGCCCGAGGCGCCGGCCGTCCAGGCAGGAGCCGCGGCATGACCGCGGCGGCCCAGCCGGGGCCCGCCGGCGGGCGAGGACGGGAGAGGCTGGCGATTCTCGGCGCCACCGGCGGGATCGGCGGTTACGTGCTGAGCTGGGCGGTCGACGCTGGCTACCCGGTGCACGTGCTCGCGCGCCGCGCCTCCGCGGTGCCGCGCCGGCCCGGCGTCACCGTCACCGAGGGCGATGCGACCGACCCGGCGGCCGTGGCCGACACGATAGCCACCGCCGACGCCGTGCTGTCCGCGCTGGGACCCCGGGGCGCGAAGACCCCGGGCCTGCTGGCCTCGGCCGCGTCCGCGGTCACCCAGGCCATGGCCAAGTCCGGGGCCCGCCGCCTCATCTGCGTCTCGGCGGCAGGGGCGTTTATCAATGAGGACCCCGCCGCGAATCCGCTGGTGAAAATGATCCTGCCGCGCATCTTCGCCAGGCCTTTCGCGGACGTGCGGGAGATGGAGCGGGTGGTGCGGGCCAGCGGCCTGGACTGGACGCTGGTCCGGCCGACCCGCCTGGTGGATGCGCCCGCCGCCAGCGGGTACCGGCTCCGCGACCGGTACCCGCCGCCGGGGCTGACCAGGATCGCGCGCGCTGACGTGGCCCAGTTCATGATCACCGCGCTGACCACGGACGGCTACCTGCGCCAGGCCCCGGCCATCTGCTGGTAATCCGGCCCGGGTCAGGCCTGCTCCGGGGGCGGAGGCGGACCACCAGGCCGGCGAGAGCAGGTGCCCGGTGAGGACCCCGGGGACGGGTCAGGTCCCGGTGTCGGAGATGGCGGCGTCGACCTCGGCGCGGCGGGCGGCCATCTCCGACGCGTACTTCGCCTTCTCCTCGTCCACCCGCTCGGCGATGTCCTCGTCGTCCCGCATCAGCGCGTCCAGGTCGGTCCCGGCCGCGTCCAGCACACCCAGGTCGGCGTAGGCGTGCTGGACCTTCGGGCCCCACAGCCCGATGTCCTTCACGCACGGCACGATCCGGCTGAACAGCAGCGTGCGGAACGCCTGCTGGATGGGGGAGTGATCGGTGAACTCCAGGCACTCCGCCACGTCGAACCCCATCCGCTCCCAGACCTCCTGGGCGCGGAACCGGTTGCGCATCAGGTAGCAGCCCTCGACCACGAACTCCTCACGCTCGGCCCGCTCGGCCTCGGTCAGCCCCGCGTAGTAATCGCGCAGGGCCAGCCGGCCGAACGCCACGTGCCGGGCCTCGTCCTGCATCACGTAGGCGAGCAGCTGCTTGACCAGGGGGTTGGCGGCCACATCGCGGTGGACCCCGAAGGCCGCCAGGGCCAGGCCCTCGATCAAAACCTGCATGCCGAGGTAGGGCAGGTCCCAGCGGGAGTCGCTCAGGGCGTCCGCGAGCAGCCGGCCCAGGTCCTCGTTCATGGGGTAGTAGAGGCCGATCTTGTCCCGGATGAACCGCTGGTACAGCTCCACGTGCCGGGCCTCGTCCATGGTCTGGGTCGCGGCGTAGAACTTGGAGTCCATGTCGGGGACCGACTCGACGATCCGGGCCGCCACGGTCAGCGCGCCCTGCTCGCCGTGCAGGAACTGGCTGAACAGCCAGGAGCCGAGGTGGTGGCCGAGTTCCTCGCGCTCCGGCTGGTTCAGCACGTCCCACTGCCGCGACCCGTAGATCGGGCAGAACTCGTCGGGCGTGGCCATGACGTTCGTGGGGTCCACCGGGAGGTCCCAGTCGATCCGCTTCGCCGCGTCCCACTGCTTGTCCTTGCCCCGCTGGTAGAGGTCCAGGAGACGGCTCCGGCCCTCGTCGTATTCCCAGCTGAACCGGGCGGCCCCGGAGGCGGGGACATCCCAGGTGCCGGGCGGGACGGGGGTGGCGTAGTGGTCGTAGGTGCTCACGGCAGCCTCCTGGGCGAGGGGGAACGGCTGGCCCTTACCTTTATTACTACCCAGTAGGGTCGGCGGGCGCAATCCCCCGGGCCCACTCAGTCGTGCACGGAGGGTTCGTGGTCGGCGTGCCCGGCCGGCTCGATCTGGAACGTGGAGTGGGCGACGTCGAAGTGCCCGCGGACGCATTCCTGCAGCTGGTCCAGGATGCCCGGGCCGCACCCGCTGGCCAGGGTGCCGGGATCCACGACGACATGGGCGGAGAGCACGGGCAGCCCGGAGGTGATGGTCCAGGCGTGCAGGTCGTGCACGTCGATGACGCCGTCCAGCCCGGTCATGTGCCGCCGTACCTCGCTCAGGTCCATGCCCCGGGGGCTCGCCTCCAGCAGCACGTCCACCGTGTCCCGGAGCAGCCGCCAGGTCCGGGGCAGGATCAGCACGCCGACCGCCAGCGAGGCGATCGGGTCGGCCAGGGTGAACCCGGTGACCGTGATGATCGCCGCGGTGACCAGGACGGCGAGGGCGCCGAACGTGTCCGAGGCGACCTCCAGGAACGCGCCGCGGGCGTTCATGCTCTCGGCCTGGGCCTGGCGCAGCAGGATCAGCGACGCGCCGTTGCCGGCCAGCGCGATGCAGCCGAAGACCACCATCACCCCGGTGCTCACCGGCGGGGGCGCCCCCAGCCGCCGCGCCGCTTCCACCAGGATGAACGTGGCCATACCGAGCAAAAGCAGCGCGTTGGCCGTGGCTGCCAGGATCTCCGCCCGGGCGTAGCCGAACGTGCGCCGCAGGGTCGCGGGCTTGCTGGCGAAGTGCGCCGCGAGCAGCGACAAGCCGACCCCGGCCGCGTCCGCGGCCATGTGCGCCGCGTCGGCCAGCAGCACCAGGGACCCGGACAGGACCCCCCCGGCGATCTCCCCGGCGGCGATGCTGAGCGTGATCGCCATGACCGCGGCCAGCCGGCCGCGGTGCCGCCCGGTGGCCGTCCGGGCGTGGTCGTGCGCGTGTCCTCCGCCGGCCATCATCGCTGGAAGCCCCCTGTCAGGCGTCCTGCCCGTCGTCCCGCCCGCTGCCGGGCGGCTTCCCGCCTGAAGAGTCTTCCCCCAGTGTGCCCCGGGTGGCACTCGAGGACAGCAACTCATACGCCGGGTTAATCATGACCGGGCCGTCCTCCCGCAGCCCCACGGGC
>JAOPYP010000582.1 GCA_025964635.1 Actinomycetes bacterium
GCCGCGTAGTCGAGAGCGTAGATCGGCACAGCATCACTTCCCCAGAGCGTGTCCCGTGGCCCGCGACGCTGCGGCCACGTGTCCCGGTCTCATCAGTACGGCAGAGTCCCCCGAAACCAGGATTACACGGACATGACCGATCGGCACCGGGCCTCACCACAGAAGTTGATCAGCTCACCCGAGGTAACCGGCCGCCAGGAACGTGCTTGGCAAACCGTGCAGATTGCAAGGTATAGTAAGCACAGACCGCAAACTTAGGCGAGCACTGTGGCCGAGACCCGTACCACCAGAGAGGAAGTCCAGGCCGAGATCCTGGACGCCTTCCGCAAGGGCCAGGAGGCGGCGGTGGACACGATCAAGCACTGGGCCGCCACGATCCAGTCGATCGCACCGTCCGCCCCCGTCCGCAACCTGCCGTACGCCGACAAGCTGCCCAGGCCCGAGGAACTTGTGGCCAGCGCCTACGACTTCGGCAAGCACCTGCTGGCCGCCCAGCGCTCGTTCGCGGAGAGCGTGCTCCGGGCGATCAAGCCGCTGATGTCGGACACGAAGGGCACGACGCCCCCGAAGGCTGACGCCGCCAAGTGACCGGGGACTCACCCGATCCCGCGCGGCGACCCTCGTTTCCGGGCACCGCGCGGCGGCATGCTTACTATAGTTAGCAGCAGTTAGCACCCTGGTTAGCCACCGGCCGCACGTCTCAGGCCCTGGAGGACCTCATGCCAGAACCTTGGGACACCCAGCGGGAAGCGCTCGGCGCCTTCATCCGGGCCCGGCGCAAGCTGGCCAACCTGTCTCTGCGCCAGCTGGCCGAGATGACCAGCCTCTCGAACCCCTATCTGAGCCAAGTCGAGCGCGGGCTGCATCAGCCGTCGGTGCGGGTGCTCAAGCTCATTTCCGACGCACTGAACGTGTCAGCAGAAACCCTCCTCGCCCAGGCTGGGCTGCTGGATGGCGACCGGTCCAGTGCCACGACGCGGAGCGGCACGGACCGCTCGACCGCACCCGGGGTCAACGCCGAAGCGGCTATCCTCGCTGATCAGGGCCTCACGGATGAGCAGAAGAACGCCCTGATCACCGTGTACAGGAGTATGCTGCGCTCGGTATAGGTGCTTTGGCCCTGCCTGCCAGGAGTGACACCAAATCGAGCGCATCGTCGCGTTTACGACCGCCGGTGTAACCAAGAAGTTACCTATATCTCGCTCTCCGGCCAGCACGGGGAGCTAGTCATGTCTATAATTCCTATATGGTAACAGGGGAATCTCGCTTGCCTATGCTGCTGCCGCGCCCGGAAGAGTCAGAGCTTGCCATCGCACCTCCCGTAGCCGAGCCCGGGTACTGGGCCGGCGCGCCCAGTGCGGTGGTGGGGGACGACGCGATCTACCTTGCCTACCGGATGCGGCGGCCAGTCGGCCGCGGCCGCGGTTACGGCGTCAGCGTGGCCCGGTCCGAGGACGGCGTGCACTTCGAGCCGTTGCTCACCATCGGGCGCGAACTGGTGGGCACCGAGTCGCTCGAGCGGCCTTCCCTGATGCGTACCGAATCGGGGTCCTGGCGGCTGTACCTGAGTTGCGCCACCCCGGGGACCAAGCACTGGCGGGTGGAACTGGTCGAGGCCGCCCACCCGAGCGAGTTCGACGCACTGACCAGCCAGATCGTACTGCCCGGAGACGCCAAGACCGGGGTCAAGGACCCGGTGATCACCTGCCGCGACGGGCTGTGGGAGCTGTGGGCGTCGTGCCATCCGCTGGCCGATCCCGACGAGGCCGACCAGATGGTCTCCGACTACGCCACCAGCGTCGACGGCAAGGAGTGGACCTGGCACGGGACGGCGCTGAACGGGCGGCCCGGGTACTGGGACTCCCGCGGCACCCGGGTGACCGCGGTGATGTACAGCGGCGACACGATCGTCGCGTACTACGACGGCCGGGCCAGCGCCGCCGAGAACTACGAGGAGCGCACCGGCATCGCCACCGGGACCGAGCCCGCCGCGCTCACCCCGATCGGGAACGCTCCCTCCGCGGAATCGCCCTACGCCGGTCGGGGCCTGCGCTATCTGGACATCCTGCCGCTCAGCAACGGCCGCTACCGGCTGTACTACGAGATGACCAGGCCAGACGGCTCGCACGAGCTGCGCACCGAGCTCCAGTCCGGGCTGGCCGGCTAGCACCAGCCTGCGGCGCACGCACAATCCACGTACGGGTGCCGGCCCGCGCAGCGCCCGCCTGGTTCAGGCGCTAGCCCGTGCGGGGCTGGCCGTTCCGGGCCTGGCGCTGGCCGTTCCGGGCCTGGCGCTGCCCGACCGGGCGGTCGCCGACCAACCCGCCGGACCTCTCCCGGGGCTGCAGCCAGTCGCTGAAGTCCGCCTCGGTGACCTTCTCCAGCAGCCGGATATCGGACTCGAAGTACGGCAGCAGCGCCTGCCGCTGGTCCCAGGTCAGCGGCTGGCGGGGCCGGGCACCGCGCTGCAGCATCCGCTCCAGCGGGCTGGTCAGCGCCGTGCCGGTCGTCCCCGGCAGGTGCCGGCTCACCGCCGCGGCCGCCCGGATCACCGAGGATACGGCCCGGTGCCCCAGGGACCCGTCCGGGTGCGCGGTCACGTTCTCCTTGGGCACCTCGGTGACGACCCCCTGCTCGACCCCCAGGAACGCGCCGATCTGATCCAGCGTCTGCACCGGGGCGTCCACCAGGTCGCGGTAGCGGAGCACCAGCACCTGCTCCTTCGGGAACACCGTGTACAGATGCTCGAGCTGCTCGCCGTACCGGCCCAGCCGCGTGTAGTGCCAGAACTGGGCCCAGCCCGCCGCCACCCGGCGGTCCTCGTCCGCGCAGGCCTTGACGAAATCGCCGATGGGGTCGAGCCCCGCCGACCACAGATGCGCCCAGTTGGAGTGGGCCCGCTCCACCGGGTCGCGCAGCATCGCGATCATCCGGACGTTCGGGATCTGGTCACGGATCCGGCGCTGCGCCGCATGGTCATACAGGTAGAACGGGGTGGACTCGGCGCGCAGCTGGCCCGCGGGGGCCGCCGCGAACAGGGCCTCGTAGTCCTCGCGGCGCCAGACGTGCTCACGCCAGGTCGGGATGTCACCGGGGCCGCCGCCCCGGCTCGGGGGCGGCCCCTCGGTCAGGAAGAACTTGGGCTCCTTGACCGGCGACATGTACAGCACGGGATGCGTGGCCAGAGCCGCGTGCAGTGCCGTGGTGCCAGCCTTCGGGGCACCGATGATCAGGAAGTCCGGCAGAGGCATGAAGGCCTCCTTCACGTGATGTGCTCTCGTGCGCCTCCCTCGGGC
The DNA here is from genome assembly GCA_025964635.1 of Actinomycetes bacterium. GTDB lineage: Bacteria > Actinomycetota > Actinomycetes > Streptosporangiales > Streptosporangiaceae > RYN-230. The sequence goes on from JAOPYP010000582.1 coordinate 3,297, forward strand.
CACCGAGAGCAACGGGGGGGAATTATCCCGATCAATTTAGTAGAGTATGGGATGCACGGATACCGGTCAATGTCAGGTCACCAACGCTACCCAACCGCGCGGGCTGCTCGCCCCGGCCGCCTGACCAGACGCTCCCCGGCCTCGTTGCGCGGGGAGCGCACGGCCTCCAGTGTGCCCGCCGGAGCGCGACTCACACCTCCGTCCGGGCATCCGATGAGGCGGCCGGAATAGCAATCGGGCGGTCCGTTTAATCGCCGGGCCTGGCCACGCGGCCGGGACTGCACCGGAGTTCGTAGTGCGGACCAGAGTTCGCAGTGTGACGGACTCTCCGCGGCGGGAAGCCCATGGTCAGAACCCGTGGTGAGACGACTCGGCCGCCCTCACCGGGGCGTGCGTTCGCAGCCACGGTCAGGATGGCCTGGGGGCTACGTGATCGCGCCAGGAGTGCTGCGGGGTGAAGCCCAGCGCCGCGCGGGCCTGGTCGATGGCCAGCAGGGTGCCGAACTCGCCCACCTCGCGGGTCAGCGTGACGCCCGGGAAGACCTCGGCCAGCA
>JAOPYP010000585.1 GCA_025964635.1 Actinomycetes bacterium
AGATCGGGACGCACATGCCGTTCCAGCAGTCCACGAAGCTCGTCCAGAGACATATCACTAGTGCATCACAAAACTCGCGGTGACCGCCCACAGCGAGAGGATCGTACAAGGAGTCGCGAGCTTCATGTAAGCGTCCGCCGAGCCGTATGCCCCCCAGCGCGGAGGCCAGGCCTGGATCGCTCGGTACTCTAAGGCCTGCACGCCCGGTGGAGGTGAAATGACGGAAACGCGCGAGGCCATCGCGACCCGACGTCACGCCGCCTACATTTCGCGCCCGCCTCGGCAGACCGGGCCCGGCGCCGACGCGCGGCGACCTGCTCCCGGCGATAACACCCGGGCGATCCGCATGCCGAGCTTCGGCTTTGACGACGGCGCGATCGCGGCCCTCATCGATAGTGGCGCGGCAGTGGAGTGATTGGGCGGGAGACCCCATTCACTCACTCCGCCGGCGACAAGGCGGCTGGACCGAATTTGGCGCTTCCAGCGCAGCGTGGGGCTCTCCTCAGCGGAGTTCGAGAATCCCTACGGTCACCTCGGCCAAAACGCCGGATACGCGCTGATCGCCAACCGATAGGCTGCTGAATTCGGCTAAGGCGCCGGGACACAAGCACACAGAAAGAACGCCGAATCGGAATGGGTGGGGCCTTGTCGGGGAGGCGGGGGCGGCCCGCACGGCACCGGCGGCGCCGAGTTGCGGGGTTTTTGTGGGGATCTTGGACTGCGAGGGCGCACAACTCAGCGCCATGGCAGTCCCTCACTTCCTGCGGCTCGCGCAGGTGAGAGGGCTGGCAGATGCTACGAGAAGAAGTGTCAGGGGCGGGGTCGCACCGCCGGCCTTCCGCTTTCAGGTCTTCGGTGCGGGGGGGACGTATCAAGGCCCTGTGGACCGCCTGCTGGGCACCACCGAGCCGGCCGGTGGCGTCCGGCGGTCCTTGCCTGTCAGTTGCCTCGTGTCTGGTGAGACGATGGCCATCTGAAGGCCCGCGGCGGACGGTGGAAGCAGATGGCCGCAGTCATGGTGGAGCGGGATGCCGTCCTGGACGCGGTGGGTGGCCGGGCTGGCCTTCGCCCGGTAACGTAACGCGCCGGCGTGCACGGTGGCGTGACCGCGCGCGATCCGGGCGCCCCACAGAGGCCGAGGCCCGGCGAGGTCCTCGGGCTGGCCCGCTGCCGGGGCGGCCACGCCAGCCAGGATGGGTAGGTGGTGGGCATGGCGGAGCCGGACTACCAGGCCTGGGCCACGGCCGGGGTCAGCGCCCTGCAGCGCTGGTACCGCCCGGCGCGGGGGCTGTGGCGCGGCGCGGGCTGGTGGCAGTCGGCCAACGCGCTGACCATCGTTATCAGGTACGCGCAGCGCACCGTGGACCCGGCCTGCCGGGCCGTGGTGGCGAATACGTTCCGGCGCGCCTCGCGGTGGCACCCGGGTTTCTGCAACAAGTTCTACGACGACAACGGGTGGTGGGGACTGGCCTGGGTGGCGGCCTACGACCTCACCGGCGACGGCCGCTACCTGCGAGCCGCGGAGCGGATCTTCTGGCGCAACGAGGAAGGCTGGGACGGCGTCTGCGGCGGCGGAGTCTGGTGGAACACCGACCGGAAGTACAAGAACGCGATCAGCAGCGAACTGTTTCTCACCCTGGCCGGCCAGCTGGCCCGGCGCGCTCCGGACCCGGGCGGGCGGTACCGCGCGTGGGCCGAGCGGGCCTGGGAATGGTTCCAGGGCTCCGGGATGATCGGCCCCAGCGGGCTGGTCAACGACGGGCTCAGCGTCGGCTGCGCGAACAACGGCGGCACCACCTGGACCTACAACCAGGGCGTGATTCTCGGCGGCCTGGCCGCGCTGCACGAGCTGACCGGTGACTGCGGCTACCTCGCAGCCGGCCTGCGCATCGCCGACGCCACGCTGGCCACGCTGACGACCCCGCCGGCGGCCAGCCCGCCCGGCATCCTGGTCGAGCCCAGCGAGCGCCCCGGCGCCCGGTACGGGGACGACGCCCAGTTCAAGGGCATCTTCGTCCGCCACCTGCACGAGTTCTACCGGCGCAGCGGCCGGCCCGCCTACCGGGAGTTCATCCTGCGGAACGCCCGGTCCATCTGGGAGAACGCGCGGAACGAGCAGAACGAGTTCGGCATGCGCTGGACCGGGCCGTTCGACCAGCCCGGCGCGAGCCAGCAGAGCTCGGCCCTGGACACGCTGACCGCCGCCGCTGCCCTGGCAGCGGCGGCGACTGGATGAAACCTGGGCGCGCCGCCCGCTGACGTCCGCTTGTTCTTGGCGCTGCGTGCCTGTGTTGAAGACCCTTTGGCGGCGAGCGCTGATTCATCATTATGGAGGGGGCCACACCCACATTCATGCCCGACTGCGATGTGGTCGTGATCGCGGACTGGTGCGGGAAGAGGCTTGACCAGCGTGAGCTACTCGGTTTGCAGAACCTGTGCTGGAGACCGCCGCGCACCTAGCCGGGATGGGATGGCGGTCAGAACGGTGACCGCAAGCAGGGTTGCCAGGAAGACCCCAGCGAGCTGCCATGCGGGGGGCACGGCGAGGGGAGTACCTGAAGCGAGGAGGTGGTACACCGCTATGCCCAGTGGTATCCCGATGATGGCGCCGGGCAGGGCAGGGAGCAGCGCTGCCATCGAGAGACCAGCGGTCACTTGTCCGGCCGTTGCTC
>JAOPYP010000617.1 GCA_025964635.1 Actinomycetes bacterium
CCCGTCCTCCGTTTCGATTCGCAGCCGGACGGCGGCCCGCCACCCATCCTGTGCACCAGCGGCCACGACTATGCCTTCCGTCCCGTCGGCGGCCCGCCGATGCTTGTCCTGCGGCGGCGCCCCGACGTAATCCGCGTCCTCACCGGCACCCGGAATTTCGGCATGGCCGCCGTCACCACGACGGGCGGGTTGTCTGGCTGCCCGCTCACCGGCGCGGAAATGCAATCTCCGGACGGTGGCCTGCTGAACATGAACGCCCCCCGGCTGCGCCCTTACCGCCAGCGCATCGCCGGGCTGTTCACCCGCCGCGCCGCGGAAGCGGCCCGGCCGCTGGCCCGGGCATTCGCCCGCAGCCTCGCCGACGCGCTGCACGGCCGCGCCACGACCGACGCCCTCACCGGGTTCGCCGAGCCGTTCACCGCCACTGCGGTCAGCGTGGCCATGGGGACACCACTGGCGGACTGGGACCGGATCCTCGAAGCCTCCCGCATCGCGTTCGCCGTCGTCCCCGGCCCGGACGCCATCGATGACGTGGCCGCGGCGTGGGATGACCTGTACGGCTACTACACCCGCGCCGCGGCCCGGCACAGCGGGGGATTAACCACCAAGCTCGCCCGGGCGCTGGGCGGGCACACCGCCGTCCAGGCCGCGCACGTCACCGGCACCGTCTCCAACGGGTTCGGCGCGATGCTCCCCGTCCTCGCCGTCGCCATCGCCGAGCTCGCCCAGCAGCCGCACGTCATCGCCTCGTGCACCCGGGGCGAGCGCACCTGGGCGTCCGTCACGAGCGAACTGCTGAGCACGCGCGCGATGTTCCCCATCGCCCTCCCGCGCATCGCCCTGGCCGACACCTGGCTCGGCGGACGGCACATCACCAAGGGCACGACCGTGCTGCCATCCCTGATCGCCGCGGCGCACGACGGGCCGGCCTTACCCGGCATCCCCTTCGGAGCAGGCCCGCACTACTGCCCCGGGGCCGCGCTCGCCCGCGTCTGGCTCTCCGACGCGCTCGAGGCGTTCTTCGGGACGTTCCCCCGGGCGCGGCTGGCGGGTGACCTGGACTGGCAGGCGGGAACGCTGTCGGTGCCCCGGGAGATACCGCTGGCGCTGCGCTGATGGCGCTGCGCTGATCCGTCCGCGCTCCCGGCTGGTTGCCTCGGGTGCCGAGGTCCGGAAGGCGCCGGCGAGAGCGGGGGCTAGCCGAGCGTTCGGGGCAGGCCGAAGTACGGCGCGAGCACCACCTCGAACCGGGTGATCTCGCTGATCCGGTCGCCGGCGAGACCGACCACTTCGATGCCCGTGACGTGCAGGACACCGGTGGTGGGGTCTCGGCGGTATTCCCCCCACGCCGGCTGCCCGTTCGCCCGGATGGGCACCATCCGCCCGATTTCGCGCCGGTGCGCGCTGAGCGCGGTGAAGAAGCGGTGCGCGGCTTGGGTCCCGCGGTACTCGAACGGCAGGGGCGGCATCCGCACCCATGCGTCGTCGGTCATCAGCGCGATCAGCGCGTCGACGTCCAGGTCGGTGAAGGCCGCGACGAACCGCTCGAGCAGCGCGCGCTCCTCCGGCGAATCGGGTGGGGGCGGGGGCAGGCCGGGCGAGTGATTCGCGTCCATCGTCGCGCGGGCGCGCCTGAGTGCGCTGGTCACCGCGTCCTCGGTGAGCCCGAGCAACTCGGCGGTCTCTCTCGCGCGGTAGCCGAGCACGTCGCGCAGCAGCAGCACAGCGCGCTGATTCGGGGGCAGCAGCTGGACGGCGGTGACGAACGCCAGCGAGATCGCCTCGCGGGACTCGTAGCGGGCCTCGGGCCCGGGCGCCTGATCGGAGAGCCCTTCCAGCAGCACATCGGGATAGGGCTGCAGCCACAGCACCTCACCCAGGCGGGTCGGCGCCGGCGGCGGCACCGGCAGCGGCGCCGCCGTCACCGGACGCCGATGGGAAGACCGCAGCTGGTTGAGGCACCGGCTGGTCGCGATGCGGTACAGCCAGGTGCGCACCGACGAGCGCCCCTCGAACCCGGGCAGCCCCAGCCACGCCGCGAGGAGCGTCTCCTGCAGCGCGTCCTCGGCGTCCTGCAGCGAGCCGAGCATGCGGTAGCAGTGCACTTGCAGTTCGCCGCGGTGCGGCTCGACCAGGGCGCTGAACGCGTCCCGGTCACCGGCGCGCGCCCGCTGGAGCAGTTCTGCCGACATCGGCCACCTCCGCCTCGATCATCTCTTCGTCCTGACCGGTACTGACACCGGCGGCCGGCGGAACTGGTCGCTGCCGGTGCGACCAGTCCCGGGCGCGCACTGTGTCTGTCTGTCCACCGCGGCACGCAGAAGATCAGCGAGCTCGTCCCCGGCAAGAAAGCCACCTGGCCACGTCGTGGACGGTTACCTCGACTTCACCCAGGACAAGACCGAGTGGACGGGCACCGACATCGATCTGAAATCAGAGCCGCTCGTGCTCCGGCATTCCCCGCCGCGCGGTACGGGCCAGGGCCCGGCCACTCGCCTGATACCACTGGGCCATCAGGACGACCGCAAGCGCAATGCCGATGACCGTGCCGCTGTAGTACATCAGCTCGGCGCCGATATGGCGGCTGGCAATGGAACCCCCGCCGGGGGGCAGGCTGTGGGCGTAAATCAGCTTGGCCAGGGTGTCATGGGCGGCGCCCGCGGCGACAAGCGCGGCAAGCCTGGCCGTGATGCCGGGACGGCGGCGGATCGGATCAAGGCCAATGAGCGCCCAGCTGAGCAGGCAGCCAGCCAGGAACACATGCAGATGGACGGCCGCATGGATGACATCGTTATCTTCAGCGGCCCGATACAGCCCGGTGAGATACAGCACGTACAGTCCGCCGAGGTCCAGGATGATCGCGGCGGGCAGCGACGACACGATCGTGATAGGCCGGCTGTGCAGCAGCCGCAGGGCAGCCCGGTGGGGCCGGGGAGACAAGGCGCGCAGCGCGAGGGTGACCGGAGCCGACAACGCCAGAAAAGCCGGTCCGGCCATGCCAAGCAGCACGTGCTGGCCGACATGAACAGGGAAATACTCATCGTGGCCGCCGACCGGGGGCAACACCGCCGCGCAGACACACACTGATCCCGCGAATAGGCATGCGGCCCGGCTGGCGGGCCAGCGGTCGCCGCGCCGGTGCAGCCGGGCCAGCGCCATGCTGTAGCCCGTTGCGGCGAGGATAGTCTGGACAAGGGGAATGAGTTCAGACATCGCTCAGGTGGCCGGATCGGCGTCCGAGCGGAAGATCCCGGACCGGGCCACTTCGGCGCGGCCCCGCATCAGAATGATGCCGGCGATAATCATGATGGCGGCGAGGATGTTCCAGGTCAGGTCGTAGGGCCAGATGACCACGTGGTAACGGATCTGATGCAGTCCCAGGAGCTTGTGCTGGATGGTGCCGTCATAAAGCTGAAAGCTCCCCGATCCCAGCAGCAGCGCGCCCCACCAGCGTTTAGGGATAAAGTCACCCCGGCGCAGCGAGTCGGCCATCAAAAACAACCCGGCCACCATCGAGGTGAACCCGAAGGCATGAAACAGGCCGTCCGACAGCAGGCCCACGGCCATCGTCGACTTGTCGTAAAAGTGATGCCAATGCAAGATCTGGTGAAAGAACGTCTCATCGAGAAACGCTGCCAGGCCGAAACCAGCCAGCATCCCCGACCAGATAGTGCGCCTCGTCTGCCGGGATGCCGCCCCGGTAACCGGGCGGGTGATCTCAGCAGAGGCCTCCGGAGCACCAGACGAAGCTCTTGGCGCCCTGGAAGTTGCTCTGGGGGTGTTGGAAGATGCCACCGGCATTACTCCTAATCTACTAAAGGCAGCCAGCCGCAATCCGGGGAACATCACTCACCAGGTTGTTTAACCAGCTCATCTGATCCGGGTGGAAGTTGACTGGTCCCGCCCCGGGATCAGCCTCTGGGCCTGAGGCTGCGGATCTGAGGTTGCCGCAGGAGTACTGCCCCAGTCGACGGTGTCGTCCATGATGCCGATCATCTTCCCGACCGGAATGGCGAGTACCACAATTG
>JAOPYP010000702.1 GCA_025964635.1 Actinomycetes bacterium
GCCGCGGTGATGGCGCGGGAGTCGATGCCCGCGTCGGCCAGCTGGTCCTCGGGGGTTGCCGACCCAGGCATCTCGCGCACGGCCAGGGTGCGCACGATGGGCAGGGCCTCATCCGTGCCGTCCGCGAAGACCTCCAGCACCGCGTCGCCCAGGCCGCCTTCCGCCCAGTGGTCCTCCACCGTGACGATGCGCCCGGTGTCGCGGGCGGCCTGGCGCAGCGTGGCCGCGTCGATGGGCTTGACCGAGTACACGTCGATCACCCGGGCACTCACGCCACGCGCGGCGAGCTGGTGGGCGGCGGACAGTGCCTCATGCACGGTGATGCCCGCGGCGGCAATGGTCACCTGGTCGTCGGCGGAGGACCGCAGCACCCGGCTGCCGCCCACCGGGAACTCTTCGCCCGCCTCGTAGATGACCGGGGTGCTGCCCCGGGTCAGGCGCAGGTAGCTGACACCCTCACGGTCCGCCATGGCCGCGGTCAGCCGGGCGGCCTGGTTGGCGTCACACGGGTAGAACACTGTGCTGCCGTAGAGGGCCCGGAACGCGGCCAGGTCTTCCAGCGCCATCTGCGACGGCCCGTCCTGGCCGATGGACACCCCGGCGTGCGTGCCGGCCACCCGCAGGCTGGCCCGGCTCACCGCGGCCATCCGCAGGAAGTCGTGGGCGCGGGTCAGGAACGCGCCGAAGGTGGCCAGGTAGGGCGTCCAGCCGCGGGCCTGCATGCCCATGGCCGCGGCGGTCATCTGCTGCTCGGCGATATAGAACTCGAAGAAGCGCTCGGGGTGCGCGTCGGCGAAGTACTGGGTCCGGGTCGAGTCGCTGACCTCCCCGTCCAGCACGACCACGTCCGCCCGGGCACCGCCGAGCGCGGCCAGGGCCTCGCCAAACGCGTCCCGGGTCGCCACCGAGGACCCCACCTCATACCCGGGCAGGTGCAATTGGCCGGCCAGGAACGCGTGCGGCCGCTGCCGCTGCGCGGGGGGCTGCACCTCCACCCGGACCGACCGGGGGCCGCCCAGTTCGCGGATGGCCTCGTCCGGATCGGGCAGCGGCTTGCCGTGCGCGCCTTCCTGATCCTCGACGGCCGCCACGCCCCGGCCCTTGCGGGTCCGGGCCAGGATGACCGTGGGCCGTCCGGTGGTCTGCTCGGCCTCGGAGTAGGCGCGGTCGATCTCGCTCACGTCGTGCCCGTCGATCTCGATCGTGTGCCAGCCGAATGCGGCCATCCGCCGCGCGTAGGCCGCGGTGTCCCAGCCGTGACGGGTCGGCCCGCGCTGGCCGAGCCGGTTCACGTCGACGATGACGGTCAGGTTGTCCAGGTCGTGGTAGGCGGCGTGCTCGAACGCCTCCCAGATGGACCCCTCGGCCAGCTCGCTGTCCCCGCACAGCACCCACACCCGGTAGGGCAGCTGGTCGAGGAACCGGCCGGTCAGGGCGAGCCCCACGCCAACCGGCAGGCCCAGCCCCAGCGATCCGGTGGCCACGTCCACCCAGGGCAGCCGGGGAGTGGGGTGCCCTTCCAGGCGGCTGCCGCGGCGGCGGTAACTGAGCAGCTCGTCGTCGTTGATCGCCCCGGCGGCCCGGTACATCGCGTAGAGCAGGGGCGACGCGTGACCTTTGGAAAAGATCAGATGATCGTTACCGGCCGCGTGCGGGTCGGTGAAGTCATAGCGGAAATGCCGGGCGAGCAGCACGGCCATCAGGTCAGCGGCCGACATCGACGACGTCGGGTGCCCCGAGTTCGCAGCGGCGCTCGCCCGGACCACGTCCACGCGCAACTGCTGGCCCAGGTCCTGCAGCCGGCCGGTTGACGTGCGATCCAGCAACGCTGTGTGGTTCATGATCCCTCCGAACGGTTGCTGGCCGGCGGCCCTCGGGCGCTGCCGTCCAGACTCATCCGCTGCCCCCGCTCGATCTCTTTACACTCCCTTGACTGCATCGCCGTGGCCCCTCCCTCCGGCCGCGGCGGTGAGGTGATTAGCGTCCCCCCGCCGGGGTAGCCGGGCGGGCTAGAGACGCAGCAGGCAGAATCCGGTGGAGGGAACCAGTGACATCGCTGACGAGGCGGCCCGGCGCGAGGAGCGCTCCGCCCAGTGGGATCGACCGGATGGTCCGCAATGTCCGGACCGGGCACTTCGAGCGCAGCCTCTCGGCCCTGACCGCTGCGGGCGCGCTGGTCACCGCGGCCGAGATCTTCTTCGAGCACGACAGTGCCAGCTTCGGCAACAAGATGATGTGGATCCCCGTCGCGCTCGGCCCGGTGGGCGCGGCCGCCGGGGTGGCCGGGTTCTTCAGCCGCCGGCTGGCCAAGACCGCACTGCCGGTCGCCTCGGCCGCGATCGTCGCGAACGGGCTGCAAGGGACCTACCTGCACGCCCGGGGCATCGCCCAGAAGCCCGGCGGCTGGTCCAACGCGAGGTACAACCTGGAGATGGGGCCGCCGCTGCTGGCCCCGCTGCTGGTCACCATGGTCGGCGGGATGGGCTTGCTGGCCGCGATCCTGCGGCGCGAGCAGTGAGCCGGCGGCCCGCCCGCCCGACCGCGCCCGGGGCGCCCGTGACACCTGGCGGCGGCCCGGAACGCTTCCCCGGGTTCGACGTCATGTCCCAGCGGCCGCACTGGGACCCGGCTACGGCGGCCGTGGTGGAGTCGCGGCTTGGCCCGCCGCCGGCGCCGCGGTTCTTCAGCCCGGCCGAAGAGGCCATCGCCACGGCGCTGCTCAACCTGATCCTCGGCCAGGATGAGGAACCCCGGGTCCCGGTGACCGCGATGATCGACGCGCGGCTGGCCGAGGCCCAGACCGACGGGTGGCGGTACGCCGACATGCCCGAGGACGGGCGGGCCTGGCATGGCACGCTCGCATACCTGGACGCGGACGCCGAGGTCAAGTACGCGGCCGGGTTCGCCGAGTGCCCGGCCGCCGATCAGCGCGCGCTGATCCAGGCGGTACAGGATCTGGGCTCGGGCGACTGGCACGGCCTGCCGGCCAGCCGGGTCTGGAGCTTGTGGACCCGCTACGCGTGCACCGCGTTCTACGCCCACCCGTGGGCCTGGAACGAGGTGGGTTTCCCCGGGCCCGCTTATCCGCGCGGCTACAAGAACAAGGGAGTGGGACGGCGCGAGCCGTTCGAGATGGCGGACGGCCGCCCGGCCGAGGACCCGGTCCGGGAGGGCGAATGAGTACCCAGGTCCGTGAGCGGAACGAATCGGCCTGGCTGCTGCCCAACGACGGCACCCGGACGAACCACCGGCTGCGCGGTGACATGCGGCGGTTCGCCGACACCGACGAGATCGACCTGGTCATCGTGGGGTGCGGGGCGGGCGGCTCGGTGCTGCTGCAGCGGCTGGCCCGGGCCGGCTGGCGGGTGGCGGCGCTGGACGCCGGGCCGTTCTGGGACCCGGACACGGACTGGTTCAGCGATGAGGCCGCGTCCCACCACCTGTACTGGACCGAGCCCCGGGTGATCACCGGGACCGACCCGGTGCCGCTCGGCTCCAACAACTCGGGCCGCGGGGTGGGCGGCTCCATGGTCCACTACGCCGGTTACACGCCACGCTTTCATCCCAGCGACTTCCGGATGCTCACCCAGGACGGGGTCGGCGCCGACTGGCCGCTCAGCTACGGGGACCTGCTGCCGTACTACACGGCGATCGAGGAGGAACTGCCGGTCGCGGGGGACCACTGGCCCTGGGGTGACCCGCATGGCTACCCGCACCGCCCGCACCCGGTCGGCGGCAACGGCGAGGTCTTCCTGCGCGGCGCGCGGAAGCTGGGCATCACGGCCAAGGTCGGCCCGGTGGCCATCCCCAACGGCCGGTTCGGCAACCGCCCGCACTGCATCTACCGGGGGTTCTGCCTGCAGGGCTGCAAGGTCAACGCCAAGGCGTCCCCGCTGATCAGCCACGTCCCGGACGCCCTCGCCCACGGCGGCGAGGTCCGGCCCGACGCCATGGTGACCCGGATCGGGGTGGACGAGCGGACCGGGCGGGCCACCGGCGTGCACTACGTCCGCGGCGGCCGGGAACGGTTCCAGCGGGCCCGCATGGTGGCGGTGGCCGGCTACTCGATCGAGACGCCGCGGCTGCTGCTGAACTCCTCCTCCGGCCGCTTCCCGGATGGCCTCTGCAACGACTTCGACCAGGTCGGCCGCTACCTCATGGTGCAGGGGGCGCCGCAGACCGCGGGCCGGTTCGACGATGAGATCCGGATGTACAAGGCGCCCCCGCCGGAAGTCAGCTCGGAGGACTTCTACGAGACCGACCCGGCCCAGCCGTACCGGCGCGGGTTCTCGCTCCAGAACGTATCCCCGCTGCCCATCACCTGGGCCGAGCACGTCGGGGCCCAGGGCCACTGGGGCCGCGCCCTGCGCGACTACATGAGCGATTACGTGCACTGGTGCTGTCTCGGCGCGCTGTGCGAGTTCCTGCCCCAGGCCGGCAACCGGGTGACGCTGGATGAGGAGACCGACCGCTACGGGCTGCCGGTGGCGAGGTTCTCCTATTCCCAGTGCGACAACGACACCCAGCTCCTGCACGCGGCGCAGCGCGTCATGGAGAACCTCCTGCACGCGGCCGGGGCCGGCGAGGTGATCACCATCCAGCGTTTCGCGCATCTGGTGGGCGGGGCCCGGATGGCCGCTGACGAACGGCACGGCGTGGTGGACGGGACCTGCCGCAGCTTCGCCGTGCCCAACCTCTACATCACCGACGGGAGCGTGCTGCCCACCCAGGGCAGCGCCAACCCCGCCCTGACCATCATGGCCGTCGCCGCCCGGGCCGCGGGCCTGCTCCACGCCGGCGCCCGCGGCGGCCCATCCTGAGGGGAGCACCATGCCAGGACGTGAGGAACTGCCGTCGACCCTCCAGCGGTCGCCGGCGAAGGCCCAGGAAACGTGGGTCAAGGCGCACGACAGCGCGGTCCAGGAGTACGGCGAGGGCGAGCGGGCGCACCGCACCGCGTACGGCGCGCTGAAGCACTCCTTCGAGAAGGTCGGCGACCACTGGGAACCCAAGGCGGGCGGCGCCAAGGGCCCGTCGGACGAGCAGTCGGCCACGCCCCGGGGCCAGTCGGGTGAGAGCTACGGCGGGGTCGACGCCAACGCCAGCAAGCAGCACCTCCTCGAGGTGGCCCGGCGGCTGGGCGTGCCCGGCCGGTCGAGCATGACCAAGCAGGAACTGGCCGCCGCGATCGAGAAGGAAAACGACCGGCGCACCGCGGCGGCCCGGGGTGGGCGCGAGGCCCGCGGTGGCGGGAGGGAGGCACGATGACGGTGGTGGTGGCGGTGCAAGACCGCGCGCGGCCGCGGGCCGCGCATGCGCGAGGTTCGGCCAGCGGGCGGACGCGTGGACCAAAGGTCCTCCTGCGTCCGGCCTCCTGAGCGTCCGGCCCGGGTACCAGCGGCTGAGCACCCGGGCCGGGCTTGACCGCTCGCCCGCGTGGCATTCAACGGCGATGCCACGCGGGCGAGCCGTATCTACGGCCGGGGACGCGCGGCCGCTACCGGCGGGATGGACGGCAGCACGGGCGGGGATGGCCGGGCCGCGGCTGCGGGCGGGCTGTGCTGCCCATCCGGGCCGTGGTGGGAGGATAAGGCGGGAGTACCCCGTCCCGGGCCGCAACCGTCCAACGGGAAACGGGCGGAGGGAGCCATGGCCAGTCCGGACCTCCCGCGGGAGGCAGCCGAGCTGCTGCACAGTGCCAGCGAGCTGCTCAGCAGCGCCGGCCCGCCCGCGCCAGAAACGCTCGGCCAGCTGGTGCGGCTGGCCGCCAGCGAGGTGCCCGGATGCTCGGGGGCCAGCGCCACACTGTGGCAGGACGGGGAACCGGCCGTCTTCGCCGCGAGCCATCCTGACCTGGCCGAGCTCGCCACTATCGAACGCAGCGCCGGGTGCGGCCCGGTGACCGAGGCCCGGGCGGCCGGGAAGCTGGTCTGCACGCAGGACACCCTGCACGAGGACCGCTGGCCCGGGTATGCCGCGGCCGCGCTGTCGCGTGGCGTGCGCAGCTCGGTGACCCTGGTGCACCACTCCGGCCCCGTGGTGGTCACGCTTTCCCTGTTCGGCGCACGACCGGGCCAGCCGGGCCTGGCGGACCAGCCGCTGGCCCGGCTGGCCGGCGTGTTCGGGGGCGCGGCCCGCGGCCGCGCGGCCCGGCTGCGCCCCGCGGAAGTTCCGCCGCCGGGCGCTACCGGTAACTGACCTGCTGCTCCGGGCCGAGCAAGCACTCGCGGAGGTAGTCGAGAGCCCGGGCCAGCAGCCGCGACACGTGCATCTGGGACACGCCCAGCTTCTGGCCTATCTCAGCCTGGGTCATGTTGCCGTAGAAGCGCATGGCCAGGATGTGCTGCTCCCGCTCGGGCAGCTCGTTCCAGTGGGTGGACACCGCCTGCATGTCCAGGGTGCGCTCCACCTGCGGATCCTCCCCACCGAGTAGATCGCCCAGGGTGGCCGCGTCGTCGTCGGTCGACATGGGGGCGTCCAGCGAGTGCGGGTGGAAAACCATGTCCGCCCGGTTCGCGTCCCGGATGTCGTCCAGGGTGACGCCCAGATACCGGGCGACCTCCTCGTCAGTGGGCGAGTGGCCGAGATCCTGGACGAGGCTGGCGCGCGCCTTGCGGACCTGGAGCAGCAGCTCCTGCACGGGCCGCTTGACATGGACCTGCCAGCGCTTGTCCCGGAAGTGCCGCTTGATCTCGCCGGAGATACACGGCTGCGCGTAGGCGGCCAGGTTCCCGCCGAAGGCCGGATCGAAGTTGTTGATGGCCTTGAGCAGCCCGACGTAGCCGACCTGCATCAGTTCTTCTTCCGGTTCCGGGCTGTCCCGGTACCGGCGGGCGCACGAGCGGACCAGCGAGCGGTACCGCAGTACCAGGGCCTCGCACGCGGCCGAGCGCCGCCGGGATCCGGCCGGCAGCGTGTGAACGAGTTCGAGCAGTTCGCCGTCATCCTGCGCTGCTGGGTCGACAGCCGGTGGCGTGGGCGCGAGGGGGATCGCAGCCTCCACGTCTATCACCTCAGTATCCTGCGGGCGGAATCAGTACCTCCCGAGGATGCCCCCTGCACAAGAGATAAACATCGTTGCGGGGAGTATTCACGGCCACCCCGGGCCGGCCCCGGCCGTCAGCCTTGCCGGTAGCGCTCGGCGTCCGCGGACCGCAGCTCCAGCCCCAGACCGGGCCGTCCCGGATCGGGCGTCAGCACGCCCCCCTCCGGATCCAGGGTCCCGTCGAAGAACAGTCGCTCGATCCGTTGATGATCGTGGAAGTATTCCAGGTGCCGCAGGCTGGGCACGGCCACGGCCACCTGGGCGTGCAGGTTCGGTGCGCAATGCCCGGAGACCTGCACGTTGTGCGCGGCGGCCAGCGCGGCGCCCCGGAGGAAGTCGGTGATGCCGCCGCAGCGGGTCACGTCGAGCTGGAGGCAATCCACCGCCCCGGCGCTCAGCAGGCGGCTGGAATCCGCCAGCGACCAGCTGTACTCACCCGCCGTGACGTCGGGCCGGACCTGCTGCCGGACCGCCGCCAGCCCGGCCAGATCCTGGGAGGACACCGGTTCCTCGAACCAGGTGACGCCGAAGTCGTCCATCTGGCCGGCCATTCGCACGGCCTGCCCGGTGGAGTACCCGCCGTTGGCGTCCACATACAGCTCGGTGCCCGGTCCGATGACCTCCCGGGCCAGCGCCACCCGGGCCAGGTCACGTGACTCGTTGCCGCCCCACGACTCGCCAATCTTGATCTTGACGCGGGGGATCCGGTCCTTCTCGACCCACCCGCTCAGCTGCTCGCGGGTCCGCGTCTCGTCGTACGTGGTGAAGCCACCGCTGCCGTAGACCGGCACCTGGTCCCGGGCCCGGCCGAGCAGGGTGGCGACCGCGCAGCCGAGCAGCCGCGCCTTCAGGTCCCACAGCGCGATATCGGCGGCGGACAGGGCCATCGCCCCGATACCGGGCCGCCCGGCGTTACGCAGCGCCCGGGCCATGGCCTCGTTCGCGCCGGTCACGTCCAGCGCGCTGCGGCCGGCCACCACGTCGGAGAGGATGCCGGTCACCACCGTCGCGGCGGCCGCCGCCGTGTAGCTCCAGCCGATGCCCTGCTGGCCTCCGGCGGTCGCGGTGACCAGCACCAGCGTGGTCTTGTCCCAGGCCAGAGTGCCGTCGGCCTCGGGCGCGTCGGCCGGGACCACGTAGACGGCCGCGTCCAGGCCCTCGACTGCGGGATCCGCCGCCGTCGTCCTCGCCCCGCCCATGGTCACCCGCATCCTCCCGGCCTCGTCCCGGCGTCCGGTTCCCGGCTGTCCCGTGCCTCCCGTGCCTCCCGGGGCGGCCGTGGTTCCCCGGGCGCCCGTCAGCCTGCTACCTGCGGTCCGGACCGCCAAACCTCGGGTGGCCCGGAATGTGTGGCGGGAGGGACCGATGGTGCCGGTAATCCGGTGCCGGCCGCCGCCCGGAGCAGGGACGGCAGAAATCCGCCGCGCGCCATGTTTGGCGTCGCCGTCTGGGGACAGCCGTGGGTGGGCGGATTCACCTGCCGCAGTAACCACGATCAGTTGGAGGTCCGCAGGTGGCACAGATCGCATCCGAGGCTCTGGTCGAGCGGCTCGCAGACTGGGGAGTGGACACTGTCTTCGGGATCCCCGGCGACGGCATCAACGGCATCATGGAGGGCTTCCGGCGGCATCAGGACCGGGTGAAGTTCGTGCTGGTTCACCACGAGGAAGCCGCCGCGTTCATGGCCACCGCCCACGCCAAAGCGACCGGGCAGATCGGTGTCTGCCTGGCCACGTCAGGCCCCGGCGGCATCCACCTGCTGAACGGGCTGTACGACGCCAAGCTTGACCACATGCCGGTGCTGGCGATCACCGGCATGCAGGAAACCTCGGTGCTGGGCACCGGCTACCAGCAGGAAGTGAACCTCGACAAGCTCTTCGAGGACGTCGCCGTCTACGACCAGATGATCTACAACCCGGCGCAGCTGCCCGCGGTCGTGGACATCGCGGTGCGCACGGCGTACGCCCGGCGCGGGGTTGCGCACCTGACCCTGCCCAACGACCTCCAGGTCGCCAAGGCGGGCGAGAACCCTTACCAGGAGGTCGGCCCGGCCCGGCCCCCGGCGACCGCGCCGATCCGGCTGGACGCTCCCGGCCGGCCCCGCGAGGAGGATCTGCAGCGGCTGGCCGACGTGCTGAACGCCGGGGAGAAGATCGCGATCCTGGCCGGCGCGGGCGCTCTGCATGCCCGGGAGCAGCTGCTCGCGGTGGCGGAAACGCTGGGGGCGCCGATCATCAAGACGCTGCCAGGCAAGGCCGCCGTGCCCGACGATTCGCCGTACACCACCGGCGGGATCGGCCTGCTCGGCACGGCGCCGTCCGAGGAGCTGATGAACGATCTGGACACGCTGCTCATGGTCGGGACCAACTTCCCGTACACCCACTTCATGCCGGAGCCGGGCAAGGCCCGGATCGTGCAGATCGAGGCCGACCCGGCCCGGGCCGGCGCCCGGGTGCCCACCGAGGTCCCGGTGGTCGGTGACGCCCGGGAGGGCCTGCAGGCGCTGCTGCCGCTGCTCAAGCAGCGGGCCGACACCTCCTTCCTGGAGAAGTACCAGAAGCAGATGGGCAAGTGGCGGGAGAAGATGACCGCGCTGCAGGACGAGGCGCGTGACCCGATCGCCCCTGAATTCCTGGTCAGCGTGCTCGATGAGCTGGCCGCGGACGACGCCGTCCTGACCTGTGACAGCGGGACGATCGCCACCTGGGCCGCACGGCACTGGCACATCCGCGGCGACCGTCAGTTCTACCTGTCCGGGAACCTGGCCACGATGGCGCCGGGGCTCCCCTACGCGATCGGGATCCAGCACGCGTTCCCGGGCCGGCAGGTCATCGGTTACGTCGGCGACGGCGGGTTCTCCATGCTGATGGCTGAGTTCATCACGGCCATCCAGCACCGCCTGCCGATCAAGATCGTGATCAACAACAACAACTCGCTCGGCCAGATCCTCTGGGAGCAGATGGTGCTCGGCTACCCCGAGCACGGCGTCCGTTACCCGGACCCGTTCGTCGACTACACCGCGATCGCCACGGCCAACGGCGCCCTGGGCGTCAAGGTGAGCCACCCCAGCGAGGTCCGGAGCGCGATCAGCCAGGCGCTCAGCCACGACGGGCCGGCCCTGGTCGACGTGAACGTGAACCCGGACGAGCCGCCGCTGCCCGGCAAGGTCGAGTACAAGCAGGCCGTGAAGTTCGCCGAGGCCTTCCTGCGCGGCCAGCCGCGCAAGTCGACGATCGC
>JAOPYP010000722.1 GCA_025964635.1 Actinomycetes bacterium
GAGGTCTCCGCGCGAGGCCGCCTTGCCCAGCAGCGAGACGCTGAGCGGGGTGAAGTAGTCCGGGAAGATCGTGATGATGTCGATGCGCACCCGGTTCACCTCAGCTTCCTGCTGGACCGTTTCTTGCCGGACCGGTGGGTGCCGGACCAGCCGGGGCCGGACCAGCGGGTGCCGGACCAGCGGGTGCCGGACCAGCCGGGGCCGGACCAGCCGGACCGGGTTCGCCGGCGGCCAGCTCGAGCAGCCCGGGCGGAGGGTCGATGACGAGCCGGCCCGCGGCCACGTCAACCTCGGGCACGATCGAGGCCACGAATGGGACCAGCAGCTCGCTGCCGGGTGCCCGGCGCGCCGGGCCGCCGGCGGCCAGCGGCCCAGCGGGGACCGGCCCGGTCGCGGCTGACTCAACTTGGGCTGACTCGGCCGGGGCTGACTCAGCTTGGGCTGACTCGGCCGGGGCTGACTCGGCCGGGGCTGGCTCGGCCCGGGGCGATCCGGCCTGCGACCCCGGGGATGACCCGGCTGGCCCGGGCTCGATGACGAGCAGGTCCTGCCCGAAGTGGCGGACGTCAGTGACCCGGCCCACGGGCTCGCCCGAGGTCGTGACCACGGCCAGCCCAATCAGCTCCGCGTCGTGGAACTCGTCCGGGTCGTCAGAGGGCCCGGCCTCGGCCGAGTCCAGCGTGAGCCAGATCCCGCGCAGGTCGTCGGCCTGGTTCCGGTCGGTGACCCCGGCGAACTGGATCAGCAGCCGACCGGAATGCCAGCGCATCGATTCCACCGTGAGCGGGCCGGCCGCGACCGGGTCGGTGGTCAGCACGTGGCCCACGGCGAAGCGCCGGTCTGGCTCGTCGGTGCGCACTTCCACCGACACTTCGCCGCGGACCCCGTGCGGCCGGGTGATCCGGCCGACAACCAGTTGCATGACGGGCTAGCGGACCTCGTCGACGTCCAGCAGGTCGACCCGGACGTACTTGCCGCCCGCCAGCGAGCCGATCACGGTACGCAGCGCCTTGGCCGTCCGGCCGCCCCGGCCGATGACCTTGCCGAGGTCCTCGGGGTGGACCCGCACCTCGAGAACCCGGCCCCGGCGCAGCCCGTGGCTGTCCACCCGGACATCACCCGGGTGTTCCACGATGCCCTTCACCAGGTGCTCGAGGGCCTCTTCCAGCATGTCAGGCTCCGTTGCCCTGCTCCGCGGCCACCGGCTCGGCCTCGGCGGGCTCCGCCGCCTGGTCCGCGCTGGCCTTGGCCGGCTTCTCGTCTTCGGTCACGTCGGCCTGGGCGGGCTCCGCCGCGCTGGCCTTGGCCGGCTTCTCGTCCGCGGCCGCGTCAGCCTGGGCGGAGTCTGCCTTAGCGGAGTCAGCCTTCGGGGACTCTGCCTTGGCGGAGTCAGCCTTCGGGGACTCAGCCTTGGCCGTGTCCGGCTTGGCCGCCTTAGCCGCGGCGGCCTGCTTGCCGCCGGTCCGGCCCGCCGGCCGACCCGAGCCAGCCTTCGCGCCGCCCGCCTCCGCGTCAGCCTGGTCGCCGTCAGCCTTGGCCCCGGGCCTGCGGCCCTTGCCCTTGGCGCCGTCGCCGGTGCCGACCGCCTCGGCCACCGCCGCCGCGTAGGCGTCCTTCTTGTCCGCCTTGGCCGGCGCGGTCCTCAGCGTCCCCTCGGCACCAGGCAGGCCCTTGAACTTCTGCCAGTCCCCGGTGATCTCCAGGATCTTGCGGACCGGGTCGGTGGGCTGGGCGCCGACGGACAGCCAGTACTGGGCGCGGTCGGAGTCGACCTCGATGAACGACGGCTCGTTCTTGGGGTGGTACTTGCCGATCTCCTCGATCGCGCGGCCGTCCCGCTTGGTGCGGGCGTCGGCCACGATGATCCGGTAAAACGGCGCATGGATCTTGCCCATGCGCTTCAGCTTGATCTTGACAGCCACGGGTGTGGTCTCTCCCAGTAAAACTCGGATTGCAGGCACCGCTCGCGCCGGGTGAGGACCACCGCGTCGGCCTGCTCGGTCCCGGGGCGGCGAGCGTGAGAGGGCGTCGCCGGATCCCGGGGTGACCGTCACATTGTGCCAGACACATGGGGGCAGGGCGTAATCGAGCAGAATCCCGCTCCCGGCGGGGCCTTCCCGGCCCCGCTTCCCTCGCACCTTCGCGGCGTGACTACGGCGAAAAAACCGTTAGAGAAAATCTTTCGTCGTGATCACGAGAGGGAGCGCGGGGTTACTTGTCGTCGTCCTTCTTCTGGCGGTTGCGCCGGAGGAGGCCGAAGCCGGCCGGCAAGCTGGCCGGCCCGGACGTGCCCCCGGTCAGCGAGTCCGGCGGGGGTATCTTGCTGGCGACCTTGCCCGCGGCCCGGAGCGCGGCCGGGTTGGAGGTCAGCGCCTCCAGGCTCGCGGCCAGTTCCTCCTGGGAGCCGGGCATACCACCCGGCGCGCCCGCGCCCAGGCCAGGGGCGGCCGGGGCCGCGCCGTTGCCGGACCTGGCCGGGCCGGCGGCCTTGGGAGCGCCCGCCTTCCCGGCCGCCGCCGGGTTGCCGCCGGGACGGCCGCCCTTGGGCTTCTTCTTGTTGTTCTTCTTGCCCTTGGCGCTCTTGGTCGCGGGCCGCCGCATGCCCGGGATGGCCGGCATGCCGGGCATCCCGCCGCCGCCCATCATCTGCCGCATCATCTTCTGGCCCTCGAGGAACCGGATGACGAGGTTGTTCACTTCACCGACGGTGACCCCGGAGCCGTTGGCGATCCGCGACCGGCGGCTTCCGTTGAGGATCTTCGGGTTGCGCCGTTCCGCGGGGGTCATCGAGTTGACGATGGCCGCCGCGCGGTCCAGGTCCTTGTCGCTGATCTGGCTGAGCATCTCGCGGTTCTGCGCCGCGCCGGGCAGCATGCCGAGCAGGTTCCCGATGGGGCCGAGCTTGCGCACCATGGCCAGCTGCTCGACGAAGTCCTCCAGCGTGAAGCCCTCGCCGGAGGCGAGCTTGCTGGCCATGGAGGCGGCCTGGTCCTCGTCGAAAGCCCGCTCCGCCTGCTCGATCAGGGTGAGCATGTCGCCCATGTCGAGGATCCGTGAGGCCATCCGGTCGGGGTGGAAGACGTCGAAGTCCTCGAGCTTCTCCCCGGACGACGCGAACATCACCGGCCGGCCGGTGAGCTCGGCGATCGACAGCGCCGCACCACCGCGGGCGTCGCCGTCCAGCTTGGTCAGCACGACGCCGTCGTAGCCGACGCCGTCCAGGAACGCCTGGGCGGTGGCCACCGCGTCCTGGCCGATCATCGCGTCCACCACGAACAGGATCTCGTCCGGGTCGGTGGCGTCCCTGATCGACGCGGCCTGCCGCATCATCTCCTCGTCGATGCCCAGCCGGCCCGCGGTGTCGATCACGACCACGTTGTGCTGGCGGCGGCGGGCCTCCTCGATCGAGTCGCGGGCCACCTGGACCGGGTCGCCCACCCCGTTGCCCGGCTGGGGAGCGTAGACCTGCACCCCGGCCCGCTCGCCCAGCACCTGCAGCTGCTGGACCGCGTTGGGGCGCTGCAGGTCCGCGGCGACCAGCATCGGCGTGTTGCCCTGGTGCTGCAGCCAGAGGGCGAGCTTGCCGGCCAGCGTGGTCTTACCGGAACCCTGGAGGCCCGCCAGCATGATCACGGTCGGCGGGACCTTGGCGAACCGCAGCCTGCGCGCTTCACCGCCGAGGATCCCGATGAGTTCCTCGTGGACGATCTTGATGACCTGCTGGGCCGGGTTGAGCGCCGCGGAGACCTCTTCCGACGACGCGCGCTCCTTGACGCGGGCGATGAACTCCCGCACCACGGGGAGGGCCACGTCCGCCTCGAGCAGGGCGATGCGGATCTCGCGGGCCGTCGCGTCGATGTCGGCCGCGGACAGTCGCCCGCGCCCGCGCAGGGTGGAGAAGACCTGGGTCAGCCGGTCGGAGAGAGTCTCGAACACGCATCCCAGGCTATCCGGTCATGGCCACCGGGTCAGTGCCACTGGCGTGCCCCGGCCGGCGATCCTGGCCGCCCGCGGCCGTCCGGCCAGTCCGGCGGGGCCGGCCAGCGGCCGGGCCGGGCGTTGGGTCAGGGCCGGGCCGGGTGAGTCAGGGGGCAGGTCAGCTGGTCAGGGCGGCGAGAACCTGGGCCGCGATCTTGCCCCGGATCCGGGAGCCGCCGAGCGGGCCGCCGGACGCGTCCACCACATAGAACACGTCCACGGCCTCGGCGCCGAGCGTCTCCACCCGGGCCGCCTTCACGTCCAGGCCGCAGTCACCGAGCGCGCGGCCGATCCGCCACAGCAGCCCGGGGGCATCGTGGGCGCGCACTTCCACCACGGTCGCGGTCCGCGAGGCGTCGTCCACCAGGGTGACCTTGGGCGGGGCCACCGGGACCGGCGCTGGCGACTCCCGGTAGGCGCGCATCCGGCGCTCCAGCCGTTCCGCCACGTCGAGCCGGCCCTCCAGGGCCCGGCGCAGGTCGCTGGTGACGAGGTCGGCATCGGGCGGGTCGCCGTACTCCGGGGTGACGGTGAAGGCGGCCACGGCCATGTTCCCGTGCGAGGTGGCGTTCGCGGAGCGCACCGCCAGCCGGTGCGAGGCGAGCACGCCGGCGGCCTGCCACAGCAGCCCGGGCCGGTCCGGGGCGACGATGGTCACCTCGGATCCTTTCAGCCGGGCGGCGGGCGCTCCCTCCTCGGCCAGCGCGGCCTGGTCCGGGCGCAGCGGCAGCGGCTCGGCCGGCACCTCCCCGGCCAGCCGGGACTCCACCCGGCGGACCAGGTCGCCGACCAGGCCTTCCTTCCAGTCGTTCCAGGCGGCCGGGCCGGTCGCCTGGCCGTCCGCGATGGCCAGCGCGTGCAGCAGCTCCAGCAGCGGCCGGCCGCCGACCACGGAGGCCACCTGGGCCACGGTGACCGGATCGTCGAGGTCACGGCGCGTCGCCGTCTGCGGCAGCAGCAGATGATGCCGGACGGCCCCGGCGACCAGTTCCGCGTCAGACGGGCCGAGCCCGACCCGGCGGGCCACGTCCCGGGCCACGACCTCACCGGTGACCCGGTGGTCACCGGGCCATCCCTTGCCGATGTCGTGCAGCAGCGCGGAGAGCAGGAGCAGGTCGGGCCGGGCCACGTCCCGGGTGAGGACGGCCGCGTGCCCGGCGGTCTCCACCAGGTGCCGGTCCACGGTGTAGGTGTGCAGCGGGTTGCGCTGGGGCCGGTTGCGGACCCGGTCCCAGTCCGGCAGCAGGCTCGCGACCAGGCCTTCCTGGTCGAGCGCCTCCCAGACGGGCACGGCGGCCGGGCCCGCGCCGAGCAGGGCGACCAGGGCGTCCCGGGCTTCCGGCGGCCAGGGCAGCGGCAGCGGCGGGCACTCGGCCAGCCGGGTCAGCGTGCGGGGCGCCAGCGCCA
>JAOPYP010000752.1 GCA_025964635.1 Actinomycetes bacterium
GTCGTCGCCGCGCCGCTCGTGGCCCCGCCCCCGGCGCCACCTCTGCTCCCGGCCCCGGCCCCGGGCGCGGGTGTGCCCGCGGCGGATCACGCCGTGTTCGGCGCGGCCCCAGGCGTCGAGATTTTCGATGCCCTCCGTGCCGCACGGTGCCGGATCGACCTGTCGCCTGGCCTGCCTGACCTGGCCGCTTTCCCGCGAACGGCGTGGCTGCGCGCCGAGCGGGCCGTGCTCGACGGGCTCTCGCCGCCGGGTTTCGGGTACGGGGATCCCCGGGGGGCTCCGGCCTTCCGGCTCGCGGTCGCGAACTGGCTGGCCCGCAACCGCGGCATCAGGGTGTCCCCGGATGAGGTGATCGTCGTCGCGGGCGTGGCCCAGGCCCTGGCGTTGCTGGCCCGGACGCTGCGGGCGGACGGGCTGCGGTCGGTCGCGGTCGAGGACCCCGGGTCGCTCGGGGCCCGGCAGCAACTGCAGAGCTGGCAGATGGACACGCTGCCGATCCCCGTCGATGACCGCGGGCTGCAGGTCGACGAGCTCCGGACCAGCGGCGCCCAGGCGGTCATGCTCACCCCCGCGCACCAGTTCCCGATGGGCGTGATCCTCGATGGGGCCCGGCGCCGCCAGCTCCGGCAGTGGGCCCGCGACGGCGGGCTGATCATTGAGGACGACTACGACGCCGAGCACCGTTACGACCGGCCCCCGGTGCCGGCGCTGCGCGCGGCGCTCCCCGGGCAGGTCTGCTACGCCGGCAGCATCTCCAAGCTGCTTGCGCCCGCGCTGCGCGTCGGGTGGGTCCTGGCGCCGGCGCGCTATCACGATGCCCTCGTCACCGCGAAGCGGGATGCCGATCTCGGTAACGCGATCCTCCCGCAACTCGTGCTCGCCGAGCTGATGAACTCAGGGGAGCTGGAACGCCACCTTCGCTTCCTGCGCAGGCGCCATGTCCGCCGCCGCGACGCCATGATCGGCGCGGTCGGCATCCATCTCCCCGGGGCCCGGGTGCACGGCGCTGCGGCCGGACTGCACCTGACCCTCACCTTCGACGGGCTGTCCGGCGGCGCTGGCCGGTCCGGCGCTGGCCGGTCCGACATCGATCTGGCCGCCGCCGCGCTGGCCCGCGGCGTGAAGACGCAGCCGCTGTCCTGGCACCGGCAGCGGCCCGGCCGGCCCGGGCTCGTCCTCGGCTACGCGGCGAGCACCCCGGCGGAGATCCACGATGGCATCGCCGTCCTCGGCAGCATCCTGAGCCGTTAGCCGGGCCGGCCGGGCCCTAACTCGCGTCGCCGGCCGCGGCGATCTCGGTCAGGCGGGCCAGGACGCCGGCCCAGCCGGCCAGCACGTCACGCTCCTGCTCGGTCAGCTGGTCCGCCAGGCGCGCCAGCCTGGCCATGCGGTCGGCGTGCCGGGAGCGGACCACCTCCCGGCCGTCCCGGGTCAGGGAGATCAGGACGGCGCGGCCGTCGCGCGGGTCACGGCGGCGTGACACCAGCCCGTCCCGCTCGAGCTTCGCGACCAGGCTGGTCAGCGCGGGCTGCTTCAGCTGCTCCGTCGCGGTCAGGTCGGTCAGCCGCAGCGGCCCCTTCCGCTCCAGGGTGTGCAGCACGGACAGGGTCGAGAAGTTGAACTTCCGCACCGACGGCAGCCGGATGAAGAACGTGTTGAAGTCCTCGATCGCGGTGGTCAGCTCGCCGATGTCCAGAGTGCGCCCTGCGGGTGACGATGCCACGATGCTATTTATATCAAGAATCAATGTAATTGCCGTCGTCAGGACCGTGCTGGACCGTCAGGTCTGTTAGGTCGTGCGATGTCCCTCCGCAATGACCCGGGCAGCCTGGTCAGGAGCAGCCGAGTCAGCCCACGCAGCCGGAAGGGGACCGTATGGCGCACGTGACTGTCGATGAAGTGGTGCATGCCCTGCGGGATGTCGACTTCCCGGCCACCAAGGACGAGCTGATCCGGGCGGCGCAGGCCGCGGGCGCCTCGGACGAGGTGCTGCGGGCGCTGCGCGCCATCCCGCCGGCCGGGTACCGGAACCGCGCGGAAGTGGCCCGCTCCGTGCCGGCCGATCTCGCGGCCGAGCTGGGCATCAGCCCCGGCCAGCGGTTCGCGCAGATCCGCGAGGCGCACCGGCGCGGCCCGCAGCACCGGTCGGCGTATATGCGGGACGTGCCCAAGCCGGTGGTGGAGGAGGAACGGGGTGAGGACTGACCCCGGCCGCCCCGCGTGACGGCTGCGGGCGGGATGCTTCAGCTGGTGATGAGATCGAACTGCTCCCACGTGCCGATCGCGGTGCGGTTGGCGATCAGCGGGGCAGCCCCCGCGTTGTCGGCGGTGACGTACCGGTTGTCGGCCAGGGCGAGCAGGCTGACCGTGCCGCCCGAGTTGTGGATGAGCTGGAAGGTTTCCCAGGTGCCCACGGCGGCGCGGTTGGCGATCAGCGGGGAAGCCCCCCCGTTGTCCGCGGTCACGTACATGGTGTTGGCGTGCGCCCGCAGGGCGATGGCGCCGCTGCCCACGTTGATCTGGTCGAACTGCTCCCAGGTCCCGATCGTGGTGCGGTTGGCGATCAGCGGGGCAGCGCCCGCGTTATCGGCGGTGACATACATGTTGTTGGCGCGCGACCGCAGGCTGATCACGGTGGTGGTGCTGCTCAGGGTGGGCTGGGTTGGGCGGGTGGCCGTGAGGGCGATCTGGCCTTTGAGCATGCGCCCGCCGTCGCTGGTCAGCCGCAGGTAGTAGTCGGAGGAGCAGGCGGTGCCGTCCTCGTCCAGGGAGAGCAGCCCAGAGCCGGCCGGGACCCCGCCCTGCGTCGCGGCCGTCTTGGCGATCTGGTTGCCCTCGCCGTACTCGTCGAACATGGAGATGTAGATGCCCTGGGCGCCAGCGCGGACCATGTTGTAGAACTGGCGCCACATGAAGTCCCCGTGGACCCGCTGGCGGGCCGAGACGTCCCCGGGCAGCACGCAGGGCTGGTAGTCGATGCCGTTGGCGTTGCAGTCGGCCTGGTCAGGAACGTTGTAGTTCTGGTAGACGGAGTCGGAGTCCGCGGCCGTGCCGATGGCGCCGACCATCCAGGGGGAGAGCATGTTGAAGGCGTGGTACACCCCGAGGTAGCCAGCGCGTGAGCCGCCGGTGCCGGTGCGCCACTCCCGCGGCACCCCGCCGATCACGTAGCAGCCCTGGCCCTTGAACCAGTTGACGACGTCCAGGCAGGTGGCGGCGTCCCATGGATGGTTGCTGTCGTTGAATCCGAAGCCCCAGATGCACACCACCGGCTTGCCGTTCTGGCGCGCGTACGCACCCGACGCGGTGTGGGCGGACATCTTGCTGGTCCAGTCGGTCTTGATCTCCGTCTGCATGGTGGTCCACCCGGACACGTCGTACATGATGTAGAACTTGCGCCCGTAGGCCTCCGCGGCCGACCTGACCTTGGCCGCCATCGCGTCACGGGTGGGGCCCTCGCTGCTGTTCGGGTTGAACCGCTGCAGGGCGGCGGTGTCGCAGCCGTTCTGCTGCATCCACAGGAAATGGGTGTTCACGCTCTGCTGGTCGTAGGAGGAGAACAGGGTCGCCGCCCCGCCCCCGTTGAGGTTGGCGTACGCGGTCTGGTAGCCGGTGGCGTACCCGGCCATGTCCGGCCACGCCTTGATCGCGTTATTGGACGGCGAGGGCGGCTGGCTCCAGTTCTGGCTCCAGTGCCACCAGCCGTTGATTGGCGCGCCATCACCGATGCACGCGAACCATCCCTGATATCCCACCGTGATCTGGCCAACGACATCACCGGGGGCGCTCGCCGCCTCGCTGGGCAGAGCACGTAACACACTGCCAGCGGCACCGGCGGCGGTGCCGGCGCCGGCCAGGATGAGGAACGACCGTCGCGTCAAGCTCATGCGTTTCTCCCAGTCAGTCGGCTCAGTCTTGGATGAGGTCGGAATGCTGCCCAGGACCATCGCCGACCGTCAGCGCTGCCATGCTCGCTCGCCAGCATCTCCCACGGGAGACTGGCGTCAAGAGCTTCCCCGCTAGTTTTTATGACTTTTAAATAAAGTCCTGAACTGGCCCGATATGGGGGGTCTTCAGTTGCCGGGCCGGGGCTGGCCGCTCCGCGCCCGCGGGCCGGAGGGCGCCGGCCAGGTGGCGCTGGCGTCCCGGCCGGGCGCCGGGGACTACCTGGTCGGGTGATGCGCGGCCGCGCCCGCCGGGGCAGCGTGCTGTGCCTGGAAGGATTCGCGGGGGCGAGGAGGCACGGGGTTGGACTACGAGACGTTCGAGACGAAGGTGGCCCAGCGGGCCGGGGTGCCGGGGGAACGGGCCAGGGCCCTCATCCGCGCCAGCCTCCTGACCCTGGGTGAGCGGCTCACCCGCGGTGAGGCGCACGATCTGGCTTCGCAGCTCCCCGAGCCGGCCAAGGAGTGGGTCGTGTCCCCCACGCCCGAAGCGGAGCGTTTCGGGCTGGACGAGTTCGTCCGCCGGGTCGCCCAGCGGTCCGGGGCGACACCGGAGGAAGCGGAGGCGGGGGTCCGGGCGGTATTCAGCGTCCTGCGCCTGGCCGTCACGACCGGCGAGTTCCGGGACGCCATGTCCCAGCTGCCGAAGGAGTTCTCGGAGCTGGTGAAGCAGCCGTAGCCACTCCTGGCGGCCGTGCGCCCGCTGGCCAGCTTCGAGGAGGCCGGCTACCTGGCCCACGAGGTTCCCGACGTCATTCATCCCGCCCGCCGGCGGCAGGAACGACACCGGGACCGCCGGCCCGGTATCTCCTAGTGCTGTGGTCGTCTTTCGGCGGCATCGAGTGCCGGCCTGAGTGGTGCGAGCGCGGTCCGGAGCAGCCCGGGCAGCGAACCGGAGGGCACGACGAGCCGGCTGGTCGCGGGGGACGCGGCGGCAGGCCGCAGCCATCGTTCGAGTGCGATGCGAACCGCGGCGGCCACGCTGGCCGAGAGCACCCGGGCGGTGTGCTGGCCGGTATCGCCGATGCGCTCGGCGATCGCGGCGGTGAGGGGATGCTCAATCTCGGCGGCGGTGCTGAGGAATGCATCGCGAAGCGCTGGACGGG
>JAOPYP010000774.1 GCA_025964635.1 Actinomycetes bacterium
AGCTGGAGCCGCGGACCGAGATCCTGGAAACCGGCATCAAGGTCCTCGACCTGCTCACCCCCTACGTCCGCGGCGGCAAGATCGGGCTGTTCGGCGGCGCGGGCGTGGGCAAGACGGTGCTCATCCAGGAGATGATCACCCGGGTGGCCAAGAACTTCGGCGGCGTCTCGGTGTTCGCCGGGGTGGGCGAGCGGACCCGTGAGGGCAACGACCTGTTCATCGAAATGACTGAGTCGAACGTCATCAAGGACACCGCGCTCGTCTTCGGCCAGATGGACGAGCCGCCGGGGGTCCGGCTGCGCGTCGGCCTGTCCGCGCTGACCATGGCCGAGTACTTCCGCGATGTGCAGGGGCAGGACGTGCTGCTGTTCATCGACAACATCTTCCGGTTCACCCAGGCCGGGTCGGAGGTGTCCACGCTGCTCGGCCGGATGCCCTCGGCGGTGGGCTACCAGCCCACCCTGGCCGACGAGATGGGCCAGCTGCAGGAGCGGATCACCTCCACCCGGGGCCACTCGATCACCTCCATGCAGGCGATCTACGTGCCCGCGGACGACTACACCGACCCCGCGCCGGCCACCACGTTCGCCCACCTGGACGCGACCACCGCGCTGTCCCGGGCCATCACCGAGAAGGGCATCTTCCCGGCCGTGGACCCGCTCGCCTCGACGTCCCGGATCCTGGACGCGAAATACATCGGCCAGGAGCACTACGACGTGGCCCGCGAGGTTCAGCGGATCCTGCAGCGGTACCAGGAGCTCCAGGACATCATCGCGCTGCTCGGTATCGACGAGCTGTCCGAGGAAGACCAGGTGACGGTCAAGCGGGCGCGGCGCATCGAGCGGTTCCTGTCCCACCCCATGTTCGTGGCCGAGCAGTTCACCGGCCAGCCGGGCGTGTTCGTGCCGCTGAAGGAGACCATCGCCTCGTTCAAGGCGATCAACGAGGGCAAGTACGACAACTATCCGGAGCAGGCCTTCTTCATGTGCGGCGGCATCGAGGACGTGGAGAAGAAGGCCAAGGAGATGGAGCGCCGGTGAGCGGCTCACGCGGAGCGGGTCGAGAGGCGAGCCAGGCCGGCTGGAGGGGGACTCGACGGTGACCGTGCAGGTGGAGCTGGTGGTCCCGGACGGCCAGGTGTGGTCCGGGAACGCCCGCATGGTCATCGCGAAGACGCTGGACGGCGACATCGGGATCCTGGGTTCCCACCCGCCCGTGCTCGGCATCCTGGCCGAGGGCAGCGTGGTCGAGATCCTCGATCCCGAGGAGGGATCCAGCGCGCAGGGGGGCATGCGGATCGCCGTGCGCAGCGGTTTCCTGTCCGTGCACGATGACCGGGTATCGATCCTGGCCCGTGACGCCGAGATCGGCAGCCAGGTGGACCGGGCTACGGTACAGTCCCGGCTCGACGCGGCGCTGGGCGAGATGGGGCCCGGTGAAGAGGAGCCGGCTGAGGTGAAGTACTCCCGGGCCCTGTTGCGGGCCGCGGGCGACCGGTCCTGACGAGGGCCAGCGCGGGGGGCCGGGATGAGCGGAGCGCTGGCCTTTGACGCGGCCTGGCTCTTCGCTGGCTTCCTGATCCTCGTGGTGCTGCTCGCGGCCGGTATCACCGTCCGCCGGTACCTGCTCGAACGGGGCGGCGGGACGGTCGAGTGCGGCCTGCGGGTTCCCGGAGGCAGCTGGCGCCTGGGGGTAGCCGCCTACCAGCCGGATGAGCTGCGCTGGTACGAGATCTTCGGTTTCCTGCTGCGGCCCCGCCAGATCTTCAGCCGGCGCACGGTCGCCGTGATCGACCGGCGGCAGCCGACCTCCGAGGAGGCGGCCAGCCTGGGCGAGGGAGCCGTGGTCCTGGAGTGCCGGGTCGCCGAGGGCGACGGCATCGTGGAGCTCGCGATGAGCGACGCGGCGTTCACCGGGTTTCTCGCCTGGCTCGAGGCCGCGCCGCCGGGGTCGCCCGGCTCATACCTCGGCCAGGCCAGCTAGAACGCAGTCAAGCCCGGCTCAGCCAGGTCCGGCCCCCCAGCAGACCCGGGGCCGCCAGGCCCGCTGTGGCCCGCTCAGCGCTCCCCGCCGGGCTTCCAGAGCACGTCACCGTCCGGTCCGTTGGCTTCCCGGCCGAGGATGAACAGCAGGTCTGACAGGCGGTTCAGGTACTGGGCGGTCAGCGGGTTCACCGAGTCACCGCAGGTCTCCCGCGCCGCCCAGGTGCTCCGTTCCGCCCGGCGCACGATCGTCCTGGCCATATGCAGCAGCGCCGCGCCGGATGTGCCGCCGGGAAGGATGAAGCTGCGCAGCACCGGCAGGCTCGCGTTGTGGGTGTCACAGTCCTGTTCCAGGGCCCGGACGTAGTCCTCGGTGATCCGCAGCGGGGGATAGGGCGGGTTGTCGCTGACCGGGTTGCACAGGTCGGCGCCGACATCGAAGAGCTCGTTCTGGATCCGGGCGAGCAGCGTGGCCAGATCCGCGGGCAGCCCGCCCAGCGTGATCGCCATCCCGATCGCGCAGTTCGCCTCGTCCACATCGGCGTAGGCGGCGAGACGCGGGTCCGTCTTGGCGGCCCGGCTGCCATCGCCCAGGGCGGTCGTGCCGTCGTCGCCGGTCCGGGTGTAGATGCGGGAGAGCACGACGGGCTGTTCCCTGCGGTCGCGTGACATGGGCCCACGGTATCCGTGACGGGCGTCAGGCCGCGTCCCGGCCGCCGGCTGGATCATCACCGGGCGGTTCGCTGTAAGCGATCAATGTCCTGACCTTTGGGTATTCACATCACAACCACAATGTGGCATCGTATAAGAGCACAGAGTAACCAAGCTGCGGCCTGAGGGCCGCACCGGACACACGGTCACCGTCTCTGGTGCCTGGCGGTTCTCGGGGGCCCGCCAGAGCCCGCGGTGGCCCTGGGAGAGCGCGCTCCCGGCTTAGCGGCCGGGAGCGCGCTCGGCTTTCCGGATGGCCTGCGCCCCCGCGCTGGATAGGGTGTCGGCTAGTCCCCGATTGCCCCGTGAGGTCCCCCGTGTACGACTATGTCATCGTGGGCGCAGGCAGCGCTGGATGCGTCCTGGCCGCACGGCTTACCGAGAACCCAGCCACCCGGGTCCTGCTGCTCGAAGCCGGGCCACCGGACGAAGCCGACGAAATACACATTCCGGCCGCGCTGAACCTGCTCTTCCAGACCCAGTACGACTGGGATTTCCACACTGTCCCGCAGGAACGCGCGGGCAGCAGGTCCGTCTACTGGCCACGCGGGCGCATGCTCGGCGGGTCCTCATCGATGAACGCGATGATCTACATCCGCGGCAACCGCCTGGACTACGACACCTGGCGTGACGACTACGGGTGCACGGGCTGGGGATACGCGGACATACTGCCGTATTTCCTCCGCGCGGAAGACAACTCCCGCGGGTCCTCCGCCTACCACGGCATCGCCGGCCCGCTCAGCGTCCAGGACCTCAAGCACCGGTCCCCGCTGACCCGGGCCTTTGTCGCCGCCTCCCGGGAATCCGGGATGCCCGCCAACGAGGACTTCAACGGCCAGGCCCAGGACGGAACCGGCTTCTACCAGGTCACGCAGCGCGACGGACGGCGCTGGTCCGCCGCGGACGCCTACCTTCACCCCGCGGTCTCCCGGCCCAACCTGACGGTGCATACCGACGCGCTGGTCACCGGGGTCATCGTCGACGGCGGCCGCGCTACCGGGGTTCGTTATCTTCGCCGTGGCGTGGAAGAGGTCGCCCGGGCCGAGGGAGAGGTCATCCTGTCGGCCGGGGCCATCGGCAGCCCGCATCTGCTGCTGCTGTCCGGGATCGGCCCCGCCGAGCAGCTCATCGAGCAGGGGATCCGGGTGGTCGCCGACAGCCCGGGGGTCGGCGCCAACCTCTCCGACCATCCGGTGGTCACCGCCATGTGGCACACCCCGCGCGTCACCGGCCTCTGGGAGCAGGCCACGCCGTCCCGGCTGGGCCGCTGGAAGTACCTGCACTCGGGGCCGCTCACGTCCAACCTCGCCGAGGCGGGCGGCTTCACCCGGACGATGCCCTCGCTGGCCGCCCCCGACCTGCAATGGCACGTGCTGCCGGTGCCGTTCCAGCGCCAGGGGCTGGCCGACCCGTCCACCCGGGCGATCTCCATGCTGATCACCCTGGTCGCGGTGGCCAGCCGCGGGGTCGTCCGGCTGCGCAGCGACGATCCCCGGCACAAGCCCGCCATCGATCCGGGCTACCTGTACGCCAGCGAGGACATGGAGCCGCTGCTGAGCGGGCTGCGGATGGCGCGCGAATTCACCGCCGCCGGGCCGCTGGCCAAGCACTGCACGGTGGAGATGGCCCCTGGCCCCGCGGTAAGGACCGACGATGAGCTGCGCGAGTTCGTCCGCCGTGATCTTGGCACGCTCTACCATCCGGTCGGGACGTGCGCGATGGGCGGTGACTCCCGGCTGGCGGCGAGCAGGCTGACCAGCGTGGTCGACCCCGAGCTGCGGGTCAGGGGGGTCGAGGGCCTGCGCGTGGTCGACGCGTCCGTCATGCCCGCGCTGCCGCGGGGCAACACGAATGCGCCGGTCATCGCGATCGCGGAGCGGGCCGCCGACCTTATCTGCGGCCGGGCGCCGCTGGCCGCGATGGATCCCGCGCTCACCGCGGGGAGCGACGTGATCGGGATGCGCTGAGCGCCCCGGTCGGCTGATTTCCGGGAGGGCTGATTTCCGGGGGGCTTTCCGGGCGGGCTGCTCGTCAGCGGTAGCGCTTGCCGTGCAGCAGGGTGACCAGCCGGAGCACCCGGTTCAGGTCCTTCTCGCTGCGCTGGAGCGTGGTGAGGTCGGCCAGCGGCCGCATCCGCTGGCGGGTGATCGACTTGGCCCGGGAGAACTCACGGAGGCCGTCCTCGCCGTGGATACGGCCGAACCCTGAGTCGCCGCTCCCGCCGAACGGCAGCGCGGGCACGCTGGCGAACGTGATGACGGAGTTGATCGACGTCATCCCGGCGCGCAGGGCCCGCGCGGCCGCCAGTGCCCGCTTGGCGTTCTTGCTGAACACGGCGGAGCCGAGCGCGTAGCGGCTGGCGTTCGCCAGCCGCACGGCCTCGTCGAGGTCGCCGACCCGGGTCACGGTCAGGGTGGGGCCGAACGTCTCCTCGGAGACCGCCCGGCTCTCCTCCGGCACGTCGGCCAGGATGACCGGGCCGACATAGGGCCGCCGGATGCTGGCCAGGCCGCCGACGACCGGCCGGCCCCCCCGGGCCAGCGCGTCGGCGATGTGCCCTTCGATGATCTCGATCTGCCCGGGCATGGTCATCGGGCCGTAGTCGGCCTCCCGGTCCTCGCCGGGGCGGACGGCGGCCGCCCGCTCGGCCAGCTTCTCCAGGAACGTGTGGTAGACCTCGTCCACCACGTAGACCCGCTCCACGCCCACGCAGGTCTGGCCGGCGTTGGACAGCGCGCCCCAGGCCGCCGCGTCGGCCGCCGCGTCCAGGTCGGCGTCCGCGCTGACCAGGAGCGCGTCCTTGCCGCCGCACTCCGCCACGAGCGGGGTCAGGTTCTCCGCGCAGGCCGCCATCACCTTCTTGGCCGTCGCGGCTGATCCGGTGAACGCGATTTTGTCGACGGCGCTGAGCGCCAGCGCCTGGCCGGTCTCCCCGCCCCCGGTCACCATCTGGAGCACCGGCTGCTCGGGAATCACCTCACCGAGCGAGCTCACCAGCCAGCCGCCGACCGCGGGAGTCAGCTCGCTCGGCTTGAACACGACCGCGTTGCCCGCGGCGAGCGCGTAGACAATGGATCCCAGCGGGGTGAAGACGGGGTAGTTCCAGGGCCCGATCACGCCGATCACGCCGAGCGGCTGGTATTCGAGCCGGGAGGCCTGATTGATGGCAATCAGCCCGCTCCGGACCCGGCGCGGGCCCAGTACCCGGCCCGCGTGCTTCGCGGCCCAGTCGATGTGCACGATGGCCAGCAGGATTTCGAGCTGCGCGTCGCCGAGGGGCTTTCCCGTCTCGTTGTGCACCAGTTCCGCGAGCCGGGGCAGGTAGCGGGTGATGTGCGACTTCCAGGCCAGCAGGCGGGTCCGGCGCTGCCGGTAGGTCAGCCCCGCCCACCAGGACGCCGCCTGGCGGGCCCGCTCCACGACCGCGTCAACCTCGCTGCGCCCCTGCACCGGGTAGGTGCCGATGACCTCGGAGGTGGCCGGGTTGACCGAGTCGAAATTCTCCGCGACCCAGGCCGGTCCCTGCTCCCACACCGACGTGCCCATTGTCCTCACCCGTCGCCCTGCGCGTTGTTCCGGTAGTCCGCGATTCGCGGCTTTTGCGGCCTTCGCGGCCTTGCGTGCCAGTAAATCATCGCCCATGCCGGGCCAGGTAGCGTTGGACATGCGTGAGCCTGAGGCCAGATCGCTAAGACCGGAGCGGCTATCCATGACCGGACGTCCCTACGTGGTGCTCAGCTGCGCGGTGTCGCTGGACGGCTGCCTCGACGGGACCGGCGAGGACCGGCTGGTACTGTCCGGCGAGGCCGATCTGGACCGGGTCGACGCGGAGCGGGCGGCGGCGGATGCCATCCTGGTCGGCGCCGGAACCATCCGCCGTGACGATCCCCGGCTGCTCGTCCGCTCGGCGCGGCGGCAGGCCGAGCGCAGCGCCCGGGGGCGGCCGCCTCAGCCCGCCGGGGTCACCATCACGGCCAGCGGCGGCCTCGATCCGGCGGCCCGTTTCTTCCGCGCCGGGGGAGAGAGTGGTGAGGCGGCCGGGGCCGGCTCCGCGGTGCCCCCGCGGCGCATCGTGTACGCCGCCCGGCCGGTGCTCCCGAGGCTGCGTGACCAGCTCGGCAGCCTGGCTGATGTGGTCGACGCCGGTGACCCGCCGCATCTCACGGAGATCCTGGCTGACCTGGGCGGACGTGGGGTGCAACGGCTCCTGGTCGAGGGCGGCGCCCGCCTGGGCGCCCAGTTCCTGGCCGGCGGGCTCGTGGATGAGCTGCAGCTGGCGATCGCCCCGTTCTTCGTCGGGGACCCGGCGGCACCGCGCTTCGCCGGTCCGGGGCACTACCCGGCCAGCTCGGCGCACCCGCTGCACCTGGCCGAGGCCCGGCCGGTGGGCGAGATGGTGCTGCTGCGCTACCGGGTGGACGGCGCGGAGGGCCCTG
>JAOPYP010000112.1 GCA_025964635.1 Actinomycetes bacterium
GGCTAGCGGTAGCGGAAACCGTCCAGGAAGCGGCGGAAGACCCCGCCTTCGCGGGGCAGTGACGCGGCCGCCGGCGGTGAGGCCGCGCGCTGGCGCGCGATCGGCTGGTCGTAGTCGGTCCGGGCGATGGCGTCGACGACCTGCTCCTCGTCGAAGTCCTCGGACCCCTCGATCTGGGGCACGTAGCCGACCAGCATCCCGTCCCGCATCACCTGCGCCTCGAGGCCGGCGGTGCCGTCGGTGTCCCACTCAGCCTGGCGGCCGCCGTGCAGTGACACGCGCACGCCGTACTGGTCCACGCTCGCCTTGGCCAGGTGAGCATCGATGCCACGGTCGCGCAGAGCATCGGCCACGCGCCGGGCCCGGTTCTCGTCCATGCCCAGAATGTAGCCGGGAGTTCGGTATGCACGGGTCCATGCCGCTCCGCGGCGCAGGCCGCACGTAACCTCACAACGTGAACCTGGCCGGGTCGTGGGAAGAGCATGCCGGCGCTGAGCCCGGCCCGGGGTGACGGCGCGGGCTCTGGCCGGACACGGCCGGGTGTGCCTATCGTGGCAGCACCACCGGCCGACAGGGGTTCACCGTGCTGCATGAGCTGGACTACGACGACAGCGACGCGCCCGCGATCGGCCTGGTTCCGCCTGGTGTGACGTGGGACGACGTGTACGACCACATCAAGATCGCCCACCATCCGCTGCTGGTCGCGCTGGATGACGGCGCGGACCACGCCGGCGCCTACTGGGACGGCACCAAGATGATCGTGGCCGAGGACCTGGGACCGGACGAGGACGAGGCGGTCGCCGAGTTCCGGGAGCTCCTCCGCGAACGCGGCGAGCACTAGCCCGGGGAGCGTGATGACGGATCCGGGTGGGCCGGCCGAGGTGCTGTCCGGCCCCGCGGACGGAGGACTGCGGTGGGTCGTGGTCGCGCCCGGCGCCGACCATGATGGCCTGACGGCATGCTGATCGAGCACCGGGGCGCGGCCCCGCACGTCCACCCCAGCGCCTACGTGGCGCCCACCGCCGTCCTGTGCGGCGCGGTCCGCATCGGGCCGGAGGCGCGGATCCTGTTCGGGGCGGTGCTGACCGCCGAGGACGGCGAGATCCAGGTCGGCGCGCGGAGCGTGGTGATGGAGAACGCCGTGCTGCGCGGCCGGGCCCGGCATCCGCTGATCATCGGCGATAACGTCCTGGTCGGGCCGCACGCCCACCTCAACGGGGCGCAGGTCGGCGAGGGCTGCTTCCTGGCCACCGGGGCGGCGCTGTTCCCCGGCTGCGTGCTGGGCCCGGGCAGTGAGGTCCGGATCCACGGTGTGGTCCAGGTCAACACGGCCCTGCCTGCCGGGAGCACGGTGCCGATCGGCTGGGTCGCGGTCGGGGACCCGGCCCAGATCTACCCGCCCGGCCAGCACGACCAGATCTGGGCCGTGCAGGAGGGACTCGACTTCCCGGGCACGGTGTACGGCGTGTCCCGTGGCACCCCGGCATCCGAGCGGATGGCCAGGCAGGCGAACTGGTTTTCGGCCCATCGCGATGACCGGCTGCTCGACGGAGGAATGCCCGGCGGAAACGGGGGAAGTGCTTCCTGACATCCGAAGCCAGGGAGAGTACGAGATGACCGAGAATCCGGCCCAGAAGGATCCGGCCGAGTGGACGACCGGGGACGAACCGATGACGGCGGCCCAGGAGTCCTACCTGACCACGCTGGCCCACGAGGCGGGCGAGGACGTGCCGGACAACCTCACCAAGGCCCGGGCCTCCGAGCTGATCGACAAGCTCCAGGGCCGCAGCGACCGGCTCAAGGGCAGCTGACCTGATCCGCCGCGGCGGCGCCGGCCTCCTCGGCCTGGGAGGCCGGCGCCGTGCTGGCGGAACGCCGGTGGGCCAGATGGCGGGTGAGCGCCGCGGCCGACGCGAGCGCGGTGAGCCCGGCGATGCCGCCCCAGCCGAACTCGCTGTAGGCCCGTATCCCGATCCAGGAGCCCGCGCTGCCGCCCAGGAACGTGCAGGTCATATACGCGGTATTCCGGCGGGCCCGGGCTGACCCGGGCAGCCCGAAGATGCGGGCCTGGTTGGCGACCTGGCCGGACTGCACCGCCACGTCGAGCAGCAGCATCCCGGCGCCGAGCAGGACCAGCGCGGCCGCCCCGTGCAGGGCGGGCACGGCCGCCAGCGCGAGGAGCGCGGCCGCGCCGAGGCCGCCGGCGAACGACACGAGGCTGATCCGGTCCGGGCCGACCCGGTCGATGCGCCGCCCGGCCACCGGCGTGACCAGCACGGCGCCCGCCCCGATCAGGGCGAACACGCCGACCGCCTGGGTGGACAGGCCGTACGACGGCCCGGTCAGCAGCAGCGCGATCGACGTCCACGCCGCGCTGAACGTGCCGAACATCAGCGCCTGGTACGCGCACGACCGGCGCAGGTCCGGCTCGGCCCGCATCAGCCGGACCGGCGCGGCCAGCAGGGCCCCGTAGTGCTCCTGGCTCGGCGGGGAGCTCGCCGGGAGCGCCCGGGCCAGCACGACGGCCAGGACCAGCATGAGGACCGCGGCGACCAGGTACGGCGCCCTCCAGTCCAGCCACCCGCCCAGCGCACCAGAAAACGTCCGGGCCAGCAGGATGCCGCCCAGCAGGCCGGACAGCAGGGTGCCGGTCACCGCGCCGCGGCGCCGCTCGGGGACCAGCCCGGCGGTCATCGGCAGCAGGATCTGCGGCACGATGGTGGTGATGCCCACCGCCGTGCCCGCCACCAGCAGGAACGCGAGGCTCGGTGCGGCCCCCGCGGCGACCAGGCTGGCGGCGGTGAGGATGATGAGGGTGACGATCAGCAGGCGCGGGCGCACCCGGTCGCCCAGCGGCACCAGCAGGTACAGCCCGGCCGCGTAGCCGAGCTGGGTGGTGGTGACGAGCAGCGCCGCCGCGGATGGCGTGGCGTGCAGGCTCCGGGCGATCAGCGGGCTCAGCGCCTGCGGGAAGTACACGTTGGCCACGCAGACGCCGCAGGCGATGGCGAAGACCAGGATCGCGGCGCGGGACAGGCTGGCGGGGGCTTTACGGGCAGGGTCGGTCGAAGGCGTCGGGGGCACGTCTCAGCTTCCGGCTGGGGATCAGGGAGTAACCGTTAATGGGGTTACTTCTCCGCAACGAGAACCTATCATGGGGCCTATGACGTCCCCTGGCCGGCGCTGGGCGTGGTACGGCGGCCGGCCCAGCCTCGACTTCGTGAACACCCGCCGGAACCGGGAGGCCGGCCGGCGGGATGCGGCGGTGGAGTACCTGCGCGAGCCGGCTGATCTCGCGGCGTGGCTGCACGCGGCCGGGCTGGTCCCGGCCGGTTCAGGCGGGGCCAGGTTCCCGGTGGACGAGGAAACTCTGGCCGGGGCACTGGCCCTGCGCGAGGCCATCGACGCCGCGGTCACCGCCACCGTGGCGGCGGGCAGTGTGCCAGTGAAAGCCGTTAGGTGCGTCAATGAATGGATCGCGGCCGGGCCGGAGCGGCCGGCCTTGCGCATCGACGCGGGGGTTCCGGTGCTGCGCGCTCCGCGGTCGGGTCGC
The DNA here is from genome assembly GCA_025964635.1 of Actinomycetes bacterium. GTDB lineage: Bacteria > Actinomycetota > Actinomycetes > Streptosporangiales > Streptosporangiaceae > RYN-230. Next base: position 3,554 of record JAOPYP010000112.1, read on the forward strand.
ACGCCGCGCGGGGCGCTCGCGCTGATCGCGGCCGATGCGGCGGAACTGCTCGGCACCGGGCTGCGGGAGCGGCTGCGGATCTGCCCCGGGGCGGGGTGCGGCGGCCGGTTCCTGGACGATTCGCCCGCGGGCCGGCGCCGCTGGTGCTCGATGGCCGTGTGCGGCAACCGGAGCAAGGCCGCCGCCCGCCGGCAGGCCGCGCACGCAGCCGCGGTCCGCCCCTGAGGCGCTGCACTGGCCGGCCGGATAAGCCGCGCGAGCCTCCGCGTGGCTGACCCCGCGCCGCCGGCCCTCCCCGCCCCGCGTCACCCCCGCCTGTTACCTCCCATCCGGGACCCCGGATGGGAGGTAACAATGATCTTGTTTAGGTCACCCCGGCTGGGTAGCCGGATGCTTCAGAGAGGAGATGCGGTGGCTCGGATCGAGATACGGACAGACCGGCCGGTCGGCACGGTGGACGAGCGGATCTTCGGCGGCTTCATCGAGCACCTCGGCCGGTGCGTCTACGGCGGCGTGTTCGACGAGGGATCGCCGCTGTCGGACCCGCGGGGGTTCCGGACCGACGTGCTCGGGGCGGTCCGCGACCTCGGCCTGCGGCACGTCCGCTGGCCGGGCGGGAACTTCGTTTCCGGATACCACTGGGCCGACGGCATCGGGCCGCCTGATCAGCGGCCCCGGCGGCCTGAGCTGGCCTGGCACAGTGAGGAGCCGAACCGGTTCGGGACCGACGAGTTCATGGCCTGGTGCGCGGCGGCCGGCGCGGAGCCGGTGCTCTGCCTGAACATGGGCACCGGGACCCTGGACGAGGCGCTGGCCTGGATCGAGTACTGCAACGGCACCGGCGACACCTACTGGGCCAGCCGGCGGCGGGCCAACGGACACGACGAGCCGTACCGGGTCCGGTACTGGGGTCTCGGCAACGAGATGTACGGCGACTGGCAGATCGGGCAGCTGACCGCGGCGGACTATGTGACCACCGCCCGGCAGTGGGCCAAGGCCATCCGGTTCCTGGATCCCGGCGTCTCGCTGGTCAGCTGCGGCCAGAGCGGGGTGTACGACTGGGACCGAGTGGTCATCGACGGCCTCGCCCGGTACGTGGACCTGCACAGCATCCACCTGTACACGGGCTCGGACGACTACTGGTCCAACGTGCTCGCCCCGCACTTCGCCGAGCGCACCCTGAGGGTGGCCGGGGCGCTGATCGAGCGGGCCCGGTACGCCCAGCGGATCAGCCACGACATCGGCGTGGCCTACGACGAGTGGAACGTCTGGTACCGCACCGGCGACGGGCGGCTGGAGGAGCGGTACACGCTGTCCGACGCGCTGGCCGTGGCGACGTACCTCAACGTGTTCGTCCGGCAGTGCCGGACCGTGCGGATGGCCAACCTGGCCCAGCTGGTCAATGTGATCGCTCCCATCGTCACGTCGCCAGGCGGCATGTTCCAGCAGACCATCTACCACCCGCTGCGGCTGATCTCGACCGCCACCCAGGAGGTGGCGCTGGACGCCCTGGTGGACTCCGGAACGCACGCGCACACCGACCGGGCCGGGGAACGCTGGCCGTACCGGGTCGCGGACCTCGGGCCGTTCCAGTTGCTGGACGTGGCGGCGAGCCGCGACACGGAGGGCCGCCGGCTGACGGTCTCGGTGGTGAACCGGGACCCGGGGCGGGCCCTGGACACGCGGATCACCCTGGCCGGCGCACGCGCGGCGGGCCCGGTGATGGTGCACGAAGTCACCGGGGACAGCCCGGAGGCGGCCAACAGTGCCGCCGAGCCGGACGCGGTCGCGACGGTGACCACCAAGCGCGACGTCAGCGGCGACGTTCTCGACGTCCGCTTCGCGCCGCACTCCTTCACCCTTCTGGAGGTGCAGCTGGCATGAACGCGGGCGGCC
>JAOPYP010000114.1 GCA_025964635.1 Actinomycetes bacterium
GACCCGCCCGGGCCCGGCGCGGAGGGAGCAGCATGGCGGTTGACCTGCGGACCCGGCTCGGCCACGTCGAGCTGCCGAACCCGATACTGACCGCGTCGGGATGCGCCGGGGCAGGCCGGGAACTGGCCCAGTTCTTTGACGTGGCCAAGATCGGCGCGGTCGTGACCAAGTCCGTGATGGTCGCCCCCCGGGCGGGCCGGCCCACCCCCAGGATGGCGGAGACGCCGAGCGGGATGCTGAACTCGATCGGCCTCCAGGGCCCCGGGATCGACGCGTTCCTCCAGCGTGACCTGCCCTGGCTCCTCTCGCGGGGGGCGCGGGCCGTGGTGTCCATCGCCGGCGGCAGCGTCGACGAGTACACCGAACTCGCGGCGCGGCTGTCCGACGCGGCAGGAGTTACTGCCATCGAGGTGAATATTTCCTGTCCGAATGTCGAGGACCGCGGGCAGGTCTTCGCCTGCGACCCGGATGCCTCCGCCGCGGTCATCGAGGCGGTCCGGGCCCGGGTCCGGTATGACGTCCCGGTGTTCGCCAAGCTGTCCCCGGACGTCACGGACATCGCCGCGATCGCCCGGGCGTGCGTTGAGGCCGGCGCGGACGGCCTCTCAATGATCAACACCCTGCTCGGGATGGTGATCGACACCGAGACCATGCGCCCCGTGCTGGCCGGCGTGACCGGGGGCCTGTCCGGCCCCGCCATCCGGCCCGTGGCGGTGCGCTGCATCTGGCAGGTCCGCAAGGCCCTGCCCGACGTCCCCATCATCGGCATGGGCGGTGTCCGGACCGGGCGGGACGCGCTGGAGCTGATCCTGGCCGGGGCGTCCATGGTGAGCGTGGGCACCACGATCTTCCACGACCCCTCGGCCTGTGTCCGCATCCTGCGCGAACTCGACGAGGAACTCGGGCAGCGCGGCATCGCGCGGCTCAGCGACGTGATCGGGCTCGCGCACGAGCCGCGGGGCGCGCCGGCCCGCCGGCTGTCCGGGACCATTCTCTGAGCAGGCGGGGGCCCGCGCGCCCGTCATCGTCCGACCCGAGGAGGAGAGTTGAGACAGCCAGCGCCGATTGCCGTGGCGCTCGACGCGCCCGACCTGGAGACCGCGGCCCGCTGGGCCGGGCTGGTAACGCCGCACGTCAGCACGGTGAAAATCGGGCTCGAGCTCTACCTGCGCTACGGTCCGGGCGTGGTCGCCTCGATCCGGGGCGCGAGCGGCGTGCGGGTCTTCCTCGACCTGAAATTGCACGACATCCCGGCGACCGTGGCGGGCGCGGCCCGGGCGGTGGCCCGGCTCCGGCCGGACATCGTCACCGTGCACGCCACAGGGGGCCCTGAGGTCGTCCGTGCGGCCGTTCGGGCCGCCCCCGATACCGTGATCGCCGCGGTGACCGTGCTCACCTCACTGGGCTCTGCGGACCTGGAGGCGATCGGCCTGCGCGGGCCACTGCCGGACGCGGTGCGCCGCCTCGCCGTCCTCGCCGTCGGGGCCGGCGCGCGGGCGCTGGTCTGCTCCCCGCGTGAGGTGGCCGCGGTCCGCGCCGAAGTCGGCCCGGACATCAAGCTGATCACGCCGGGCGTGCGGCCGCCGGGGTCGGACCGTAACGACCAGGCCCGCGTGGCCACGCCCGAGGAGGCGCTGCGGGAGGGGGCGGATCTTCTTGTCATCGGGCGCCCGATTACCGGTGCGCCGGACCCGGGTGCGGCCGCGGCGGCCATCGCGGCACCCCTGCGCCGGCTCGCCCCGGCGGACTGAGGACGCGCCGGGCGGCCCCGGGGCGCGTCTCCGGGCCGGCCTGGATGATCATGAAAAGTGCATCCTGATCATGCGATCTGGGTCCTGATCGCGACGGCCGGCATGTTTCGAGCACTCTGCCGCGGGCGGGATGATGGTGCCATGGGGATAGCCCGTTTGACTACGTTACGTATTCGGTCTCATCCGGAGAGTAATATCGGCCAATTTATGACGCAATAAACGGGTGTTTGCGTTGCCCTGGCGCGCTGAACTCGCTACTTTCCCTTCCCGTCCGCAGTTTTCGATTCTGAAACCCGAGGTGACCCGGAGTGGCTCTTCCTCCCCTCACTCCCGATCAGCGAGCCGCAGCCCTTGAGAAGGCTGCAAGGGCGCGCAAGGAACGGGCTGAGGTCAAGGCCCGGCTGAAGAAGGCCGAGCTGACCCTGTCCCAAGTCCTCAAGGATGGCCAGACCGATGACATCCTTGGAAAGATGAAAGTCTCGGCTCTGCTTGAGGCCGTGCCGGGGATCGGCAAGGTGCGGGCCCGCCAGATCATGGAGCGGCTCGGCATCGCCGAATCGCGCCGGGTCCGCGGCCTGGGCGCGAACCAGCGCGCCGCGCTGGAGAACGAGTTCGGTGGTGTTATCTGAGGCAGTCTGATCACCCCAGGGGCGGGCGCGGGGGACCCAGGCCAACGGCCATGACGTCCGCTGATCGCTCATGCGGTACCGCGCTTGTCCGGGGGGGCGGGGTGCCAGCCCGGCTAACGGTTCTTTCCGGCCCTTCCGGGGTCGGAAAGAGCACCGTGGTAGCCGGGCTGCGGAAGGAAAGCCCGGATATCTGGCTCTCGGTATCGGTGACCACACGGGCACCGAGGCCCGGTGAAGTCCACGGCCGGGAGTACCACTTTGTCAGCGATGCCGAGTTCGATCGGATGCTGGCCCGGGGGGATCTGCTGGAATGGGCGGCATTCGCCGGCCACCGGTATGGAACGCCGCGTGGCCCGCTCGCGGAGAAACTGGCGGCCGGAGTTCCCGCGCTTCTGGAAATTGATCTTGCGGGCGCGCGGCAGGTGCGCCAGGCGGTGCCGGATGCCCTGCTGGTATTTCTCGCCCCGCCTAACTGGGACGAGCTGGTGCGCCGGCTCACCGGCCGCGGCACCGAGCCCCCGGAGGTCATCCAGCGCAGGCTGGAGGCCGCCCGGGTGGAACTCGCCGCCGAGGACGAGTTCGACGTGACGCTGATCAATACGTCCGTCGGGGATGTCTGCCGGCAGCTGGTAACCTTGGCGGTGGCCTTAGTGGCCCGATGATTTTTTCTTCAAACGGAAGGCACATAGTGGCAGGGAATCCCGCCGCGGAGGGCATCACCAATCCGCCCATCGACGATCTGCTCGGTGTCGTGGACAGCAAGTACCGCCTGGTCATCATGGCGGCCAAGCGGGCGCGGCAGATCAACGCCTACTACGCCCAGCTGGGCGAGGGCCTGCTGGAGTACGTCGGCCCGCTGGTCGAGACCCGGGTCCAGGAGAAGCCGCTGTCCATCGCGCTGCGTGAGATCCGCCAGGGCCTGCTCGCCGCCCACGAGACGGCGGAACCCACCTCCTGACGTCCCAACTGAGCGGCCGGGAACGGGGACGACGTGCCGTCGAGCATCGTTCTCGGCGTCGGCGGCGGAATCGCCGCCTACAAGGCCTGTGAGCTGCTCAGGCGGTTCACCGAGGACGGCCACCAGGTCCGGGTGGTGCCCACCGGCAGCGCGCTGCGGTTCGTCGGGGAAGCGACCTGGGCCGCCCTCTCCGGGCAGCCTGTCACCACCAGCGTCTGGGATGGCGTCCACGAGGTACCGCATGTCCGGCTCGGGCAGCGGGCCGACCTGGTCTTCGTCGCACCCGCCACGGCCGACCTGCTGGCCCGCGCGGCCGCCGGCCGGGCCGACGACCTGCTGACCGCCACCCTGCTGACCGCACGGTGCCCGGTCGTATTCGCGCCCGCGATGCACACCGAGATGTGGGAGCACCCGGCCACCCAGGCCAACGTGGCGACCCTGCGCGCCCGGGGCTGCCTCGTCCTGGACCCCGCGGCCGGGCGGCTCACCGGCGCCGACAGCGGGCCGGGACGGCTGCCCGAACCCGCCGAGCTGTACGAGACGGCCCTGCGCGTGCTGGCCCGCGGTCCCGCGGCCCTGCACCCGGACCTGGCCGGGCGGCACGTCCTGATCTCGGCGGGCGGCACCCGCGAAGAACTCGACCCGGTGCGCTTCCTCGGCAACTGGTCGTCGGGGCGTCAGGGCTACGCGCTGGCCCGGACCGCCGCCGCCCGGGGCGCCCGGGTCACCCTGGTCTCCGCCAACGTCGAGCTGGCCGACCCGGCGGGCGTGCGGGTTGTCCGGGTCATCTCGGCCCGCGACCTGGAGGCCGCGGTCACCTCCGCCGCCGCGGACGCGGACGCGGTCGTGATGGCGGCGGCGGTGGCCGACTTCCGGCCCGAGACCCGGACCGACTCGAAGATCAAGAAGGCCGGGCTGGCCCCCGAGCCGCTGCGCCTGGTGGAAAACCCCGACATCCTCCGCGGGCTGTCGGCCCGCCGGCCCCGGCCCGGGCAGGTCATCGTCGGCTTCGCCGCGGAAACCGGGGACCTGCTGCGCAACGGCCACGCCAAGCTGGCCGCGAAGGGCTGCGACCTGCTGGTCGTCAACCAGGTCGGCGCCGGGCTCGCGTTCGGCACCACCGACAACGAGGCCGTCGTGCTGGCCTCCGACGGCACCGAGGCGAAGGTACCGCGCGGGCCTAAAGAGGTGCTCGCCGACGTGGTGTGGGACCTCGTCGCCGCCCGGCTGCCCGGTTAGCCACGTTTGCCCGCGACGGTGGCACACTCACACCGTCTGTCATCGGCCCTTCTATCCTCGTCAAGTGGCTGGGCAGCCACGGTTTCTGGTCCCGCGGCCCAGGGAGCCCGGCTAGACTTCGGCGAGGTTTCAGCCGCTTACTAGGACGGGGAGTCAGGTGGCCCGACGTCTTTTCACCTCCGAGTCGGTGACGGAGGGTCATCCGGACAAGATGGCGGATCAGATCAGCGACGCCATCCTCGACTCGATGATCAAGGATGACCCGAACAGCCACGTGGCTGTGGAGACGCTGATCACGACCGGCCAGGTGCACGTGGCGGGGGAGGTGACCACCGAGACCTACGTGGACATCCCCGGGATCATCCGCGAGAAGATCCTCGAGATTGGCTACGACTCCTCCCTCAAGGGCTACGACGGCGCGTCGTGCGGGGTGTCCGTGTCGATCGGCGCCCAGTCCCCGGACATCGCCCAGGGCGTGCTCCGGGCGTTCGAGCACCGCGAGGGCGAGGGTTCCTCCGAACTCGACCGGCAGGGGGCAGGTGACCAGGGCCTCATGTTCGGCTACGCGTGCCGGGAGACGCCGGAACTCATGCCGCTGCCGATCATGCTCGCGCACCGGCTGGCCCGGCGGCTGTCCGAGGTGCGCCGCAGCGGTGACGTCCCCTACCTGCGCCCGGACGGCAAGACGCAGGTCACGATCGAATACGACGGGGACAAGGCGGTGCGGCTGGACACCGTGGTCGTGTCCGCGCAGCACGCGCCGGACATCGACCTCAGGGAGCTGCTCACGCCGGACGTCCGGGACCTCGTGGTCACCCCGGTGCTCGACGGCCTGGACATCGACACCACGGCGTACCGGCTCCTGGTCAACCCCACCGGGCGGTTCGAGATCGGCGGCCCGATGGGCGACGCCGGCCTGACCGGCCGCAAGATCATCATCGACACCTACGGCGGGATGGCCCGGCACGGGGGCGGCGCCTTCTCCGGCAAGGACCCGTCCAAGGTGGACCGCAGCGCGGCCTACGCGATGCGGTGGGTGGCCAAGAACGTGGTGGCCTCCGGCCTGGCGGACCGCTGCGAGACCCAGGTCGCCTACGCGATCGGCAAGGCCAAGCCGGTGGGGCTGTTCGTGGAGTGCTTCGGCACGGAGCGGGTCCCGGTCGAGCAGATCCAGGATGCTGTGCTGGAAGTCTTCGACCTGCGGCCGGCCGCGATCATCAGGGATCTCGACCTGCTCCGCCCGATCTACTCGCAGACCGCCAGCTACGGTCACTTCGGGCGCGAGGAGCCGGACTTCTCCTGGGAGCGGGCCGACCGCGCCGACAGCCTGCGGGCCGCCGCGGGCCTGTAACCCGCGCCCCGCGGGCCGCCCTGGTCCAGCCAGCCCGGTCCTGGACATCATCTGGGCCCGGAAACTACGCTCATGACGCTCGGTGTTCCGATCGCCCGCGCCGGCACCGGCCACCACGCCCGCGGCGACCCAGGCCGCGCTCACGCTCGCCTGGGCGGGGGCCGCGGGCTACCTGGTACCGCACCTCATCCAGGCCGCCGACCCCGGCTGCGTGGCGTACAAGAACACCGCGCTCACGGCCTACAACCGGGTGGCCGACGACGTCGGCGGCGGCCGCAGCCGGGCCCAGCTGGCCCGGGACCCGGCCGCCGCCATCGCCACGACCGGCACGGCCACGACCGACAGCCGGAGCACGGCGGCCACCCGGTCGCTGACCGCGCTGTCCGGTGCCCTGCGCACCATGCGCGCCGATGTCCAGGCCGGCCGCGACGTCCCGCGCGAGCTGCTGCTGTCCCTCAACCGGCGGCGCCGACGCCGCCTGCGGGACCGTGCGTCTGTAGCCGTGCGCCTCTGAGCCGGCCTTCACGGCGCC
>JAOPYP010000825.1 GCA_025964635.1 Actinomycetes bacterium
GCAGAACTCCACCGACCTCCAGGACGCCAGCCGGATCGAGAACCTGAACGAGCTGGTGTCGGTGGCCCGGGAGTTCGATGCCCAGCGCCCCGACGGGACGCTGACTGACTTCCTGGAGCAGGTGTCCCTGGTCGCGGACGCGGACGAGATCCCCGACGGGGAACGCCACGGCGGCCTGGTCACGCTCATGACCCTGCACACCGCCAAGGGCCTGGAGTTCCCGGTGGTGTTCCTCACCGGGATGGAAGAGCACGTCTTCCCGCACCAGCGCTCGATGACCGACGACAAGGAACTCGAGGAAGAACGGCGCCTGGCCTACGTGGGCATCACCCGGGCGCAGCAGCGCCTCTACCTCACCCGGGCCGCGGCCCGCACCTGGTGGGGCCGCCCCGAGTACCACAAGCAGTCCAGGTTCCTGGACGAGATCCCCGGTCACCTCATCGAGTGGCGGCGCGACGAGCGGGCCGTGTCGGCGCCCGCGGCGGAGCGGCTGGCCCAGCGCCCGGGGGTCCGCACGCCGGGCAACCGGCGGGTGCCGTCGCTCAGCCCGGGCGACAAGGTGACGCACGACGCGTACGGGCTCGGCACGGTGCTGTCCGTCGAGGGACGGGGCGACGACCCCGAAGCCAAGATCGATTTCGGCGGCGAGTACGGCATCAAGCACCTGGTGCTGCGCTACGCGCCCATCGAGAAGCTGTAGCCGGGAGTCCAGCCGCCGCAGGGTGCCGTGGCAGCCCATCGCGCTGCCGCCGAGGACGCGCGGGTTACCCTGCGGTGGACAGAACTATCACGGACGGCCGGGAGGCAGTTCATGGGAACGATCCGGGTCGTCATCGCCAAGCCCGGCCTGGACGGCCACGACCGGGGAGCCAAGGTGGTGGCCCGGGCGCTGCGCGACGCGGGCGTCGAGGTCATCTACACGGGGCTGCACCAGACCCCCGAGCAGATCGTCGCCGCGGCCATCCAGGAGGACGCCGACGCCGTCGGCCTGTCCATCCTGTCCGGGGCGCACATGACCCAGTTCACCCGGGTCCTGGAGCTGCTGGCCGAGCGCGGGGCCAGCGACATCGTGGTGTTCGGCGGCGGCATCGTGCCCGAGGCGGACATCACCGAGCTCGAGCGGCTGGGCGTGGCGAAGATCTTCACCCCGGGCGCGTCCACCTACGAGATCGTGGACTGGGTCGAGTCCCACCTCGGCGGCCAGGCCCCCGCCGGGGTGTCCGCCCAGCAGGGCACCTGACCGCCCGTCGTCCTGGCTAACCCGCTGCGGGAAGGGTCCGCACCGCAAGCCGGGGCCGGGCGCGTCCGGCCTCGAGGGCCGACCGTATTTCCGCCGCGACGATGGCGGCTTCCGTGCGGATCCGCTGAGGCGTGACGTGCATCACGTTGATCCCCAGGGCGCCCATGCGGGTGCTGCGGCGCAGCGTGCGCTCCCAGTCTTGAGGGGAAAGGTGCCACTCCCGGGAGTCCACTTCCACGACCACCCCCGCCTCGGGCCACCACGCGTCGGCCACAGCCAGGAAGTCCCGTCCGGAGTACAGCCGGGCATTGAAGACGGGTGGCGGGAGCCTGTGCGCCCGGATCACGTCACGCAGATCCCCTTCCGCCACAGACCGGACGCCGTCCGCCACCTCGGCCAGCGCCCGGCGCAGCCACGCGGACTGGCGCACCGGCGCGTGCCCGAGTTCCCCGCTCAGCTCGTCTAACCGGCACCGGCGCCGCTGCATCGCGTCCGCGGCGACGGCCCGAACCTCCCGGAACGACCCCAACTCCCGCGCCGCGTCCGCCACCGCCCGCGCCGCCTCCGCGAACCGGACTGCCCCGTCTGTGAACACGAACACCGGCATCCGCGTGGTCGGCCACACCCTGACGAAGCCACAGCACTGACGGTGCTGCTCCGCGGGAACGAGCACCGTGCAGAATGGGCTGTCCGGCGCCCGGACGCCGTGGTGGCGTAACGCGGCGATGCCTGTGAGGACACTGCCGGCACCCGCTCGGCAGAGGGCCGCGATCTCCGTCTGCCGCTGAGTCGGGGTACCAGTCACGGCCAGGTAGACGCCGGGCAGCAGCCGCTGCCATGGGCCACCCGGGCGGATCCGGTGCCGGATCTCGGACCGCGAGAGCCCGCAGTCCATGGCCTGCGCGCGGGTAATGACCTGCTCCTGGTCACGCAGGATCCTGATGAGGGCGCTCTGCTCTGGCTTCACCGGCCATCCCATGGGGCCAGCATGCCCGGGACCTCTGACACGGCCCCGCGACCCTCGCCGCCGCTGCAGCAGCCGCCGCAGCCGCAGCCGCCCAGCCGCAGCCGCAGCGCGCTCGTGATCAACCGATTGGTGTCGTCCCGGCGACACCAATCGGTTGATCACGAATCCCGGCCTCGGATTTATGGGGCTGGTGGGGCTGGTGGGGGGCTGACGGGCCTGGGGCTCGAGGTGACCAGGGGAGGCGGCGTGGGGGGCGTCGGGCTTGGTGTCGGGTCCCGGGCCGGGGCGAGACGCGGACGGGAGGGCCAGGGTGAGCGGGAAGGGGTGCGGGCCGCCCCGGTAGGCTGCGTGCG
>JAOPYP010000826.1 GCA_025964635.1 Actinomycetes bacterium
AGCGACATCCCGAGCCGGCCGGCGCCGAGCAGCCCGAACAGCTCCTGCTTCAGGCTGTGGTCCGGGCTGGCCGGGTACCCGAGCGCCGGGCGGATGCCGCGGAACCTTTCCGCGTGCAGGTCCTCGACGGCCGGCTCGGCGTCCGGCTCGAACCAGTCCCGCCGCGCCTGCAGGTGGATGTGCTCCGCGAACGCCTCGGCGAGGCGGTCCGCGAGGGCTTTCACCATGATGGCCCGGTAGTCGTCCTGCCTGTCCTCCCAGAACGCGGCGAGCGTCTCGGCACCCTGGATCGTCACCGCGAAGCCGCCCAGGTGATCACCGCCCGGGGCGATGTAGTCGGCCAGCGACCGGTTGGCACGTCCCTCCGGCTTCACCGTCTGCTGGCGGAGCATGGGGAAGCGCACGGTTCCCCGCCCCGCGCCGGCCACGATGTCGTCGCCGTCGGCGTGCGCGGGCCAGAAGCCGTAGCTGCCCCGGGCCTGGAGGGAGCCCGCCGCGATGATCTCATCCAGCAGCGTGTTGGCGTCGTCGTAGAGTTCGCGGGCCACCGGCTGGTCCAGGATGGCCGGGTACTTGCCCTTGAGCTCCCAGGCCAGGAACAGGAACTGCCAGTCGATCAGCGCACGCAGGTCCTTGATCTCCGGGGTAAGGATGCGGGCGCCGGTGAAGGCGGGCACGGGCAGGTCGGCGAAGGCCACCTCTTCCCGGTTGGCGCGGGCTTCCCCGAGGGTCAGCAGCCGCCGGTGCCGCTGGCCGGCGTGCTGCTCGCGGAGCCGTTCCTGCTCGGCGCGGTTGGCGGCAGCGAACTCAGCGGCGCGCCCGGGGGCCAGCAGGCTGGACATGACGCCGGCCACGCGGGAGGCGTCGAGGACGTGGATCACCGGGCCGTCGTAGGGGGGCGCGATCCGCACGGCGGTGTGCTGGCGCGAGGTCGTCGCGCCCCCGATGAGCAGCGGGACCGTGAGGCCGCGGCGCTTCATCTCGGCGGCGGTCGCGACCATCTCGTCGAGTGACGGGGTGATCAGGCCGGAAAGGCCCACCGCGTCCGCACCCTCGGCGGCCGCCGTGTCCAGGATCGTGGCGGCCGGGACCATCACCCCGAGGTCGATGACCCGGTAGTTGTTGCAGCCCAGCACCACGCCCACGATGTTCTTGCCGATGTCGTGCACGTCGCCCTTGACGGTGGCCAGCACGATGGTCCCCTGGCCGCGCTCGTCGGCGGCGCGCCCGTCCAGCCGGGCCTGCTCCTTCTCGGCTTCCATGAACGGCTCGAGGTAGGCGACGGACCGTTTCATCGCCCGTGCGCTCTTCACCACCTGCGGCAGGAACATCTTCCCGGCGCCGAACAGGTCGCCCACGGTTTTCATGCCGTCCATCAGCGGGCCCTCGATGACGTCGAGGGGACGCTCGTGCTGGAGCCGGGCCTCTTCCGTGTCGGCCTCGATGAAGTCGACGATGCCGTGCACCAGCGCATGCCGCAGCCGTTCCGCCACGGGCGCGTCCCGCCACGCCAGGTCCACGGTGCGCTGGGTGGCCGAGCCGGTGACAGTCTCGGCGAAGGCGACCAGGCGGTCGGTGGCGTCGTCGCGCCGGTCGAACAGCACATCCTCGACCAGTCCGAGCAGGTCAGCCGGGATGTCCTCGTAGACGGCCAGCTGCCCGGCGTTGACGATGCCCATGTCCAGGCCGGCCCGCACCGCGTGGAAGAGGAACGCCGAGTGCATGGCCTCGCGCACCACGGCGTTGCCGCGGAAGGAGAACGACAGGTTGGAGATCCCGCCACTGGTCAGGGCGCCGGGGCAGCGCTGCTTGATCAGCGGCAGCGCGTCGAGGAACGCCTTGGCGTAGCCGTTGTGCTCGCTGATCCCGGTGGCCACGGCCAGCACGTTGGGGTCGAACACGATGTCCCCGGCGGGGAACCCGGCGTCCCGGGTCAGCAGGTCGTAGGCACGGCCGCAGATCGACACCTTCCGCTCGGCCGTGTCGGCCTGGCCCTGCTCGTCGAACGCCATGACGACGACGCCTGCGCCGTAGTCCCGGATCCGGCGGGCCTGGGCCAGGAACGGCGCCTCGCCTTCCTTCAGGCTGATCGAGTTGACCACGCCCTTGCCCTGGACGCACTTCAGCCCGGCCTCCAGCACGGACCAGCGGGAACTGTCGACCATCACCGGGAGACGGGCCACCTCGGGCTCGGTGGCGATCAGGTTCAGGAAGGTGGTCATGGCCTGCTCACTGTCGAGCAGGTCAGCGTCCATGTTCACGTCGAGCAGGTTCGCCCCGCCGCGCACCTGCTCCAGGGCGACGTCCACGGCGCCCTGGTCGTCGCCGCCCTCGATGAGCCGCCGGAACCGCCGGGACCCGGTGACGTTGGTCCGCTCGCCGATCATCACGAACCCGGTGTCCGGGCCGATCGCGAAGGTCTCCAGGCCGCTGAAACGGGTCCGTGGCGGCTCCCCGGGCAGCGGCCGCGGCGGCATCCCGGACACGGCGGTGGCGATCTGCGTGATGTGCGCCGGCGTCGTCCCGCAGCAGCCGCCGACGATGTTGACCAGCCCCGCGCCAGCGAACTCGGCGAGCAGCCGGGAGGTTTCCTCCGGTGTCTGGTCGTATCCCCCGAAGGCGTTGGGGAGGCCGGCATTCGGGTGGCAGGCGGTATAGGTGCCCGCCAGCTGCGACAGTTCGGCCACGTACGGGCGCATGTCCTCCGCGCCCAGGGAGCAGTTCACGCCGACCACCAGCGGGCTGGCGTGCCCGATCGCGGTCCAGAACGCCTCGACCGTCTGCCCGGACAGCGTCCGCCCGCTCCGGTCCACGATCGTGACGGAGATCCACAGCGGCAGGTGCGGAGCCACCTCGCGGGCGGCCGCGATGGCGGCCTTGGCGTTCAGCGTGTCGAAGATCGTCTCGATCAGCAGCAGGTCAACCCCGCCGTCGGCCAGGGCCTGCATCTGCTCCGCGTAGGCGGAGCGGACCTGGTCAAACGAGACCGCCCGGTAGGCCGGGTCTTCCACCCGCGGGGACAGGGACAGGGTGACGTTCATCGGTCCGACCGACCCGGCCACGAAGCGGCCGCCCGCCTCATCCGCGGCCTGGCGGGCCAGCTGGGCACCCTGCAGGTTCATCTCCCGCACCAGCGGCTGCAGGCCGTAGTCCGCCTGGCCGATGCTGGTGGCGGTGAAGGTGTTGGTCGTGGTGATGTCCGCGCCCGCTGCGAGGTATTTCCGGTGCGCCTCCAGGACAACATCCGGCCGGGTCAGGTTGAGCAGGTCCGGGTCACCGGTCACGTCACGCGGGTGGTCACGCAGCCGCTCGCCCCGGTAGTCGGCCGGGGAGAGCCCGGCGCCCTGCAGCATCGTGCCCCAGGCCCCGTCGAGCACCACAATGCGCTGGCCCAGCAGCGCGCGCAGTGCCTCGATGCCACCTGCCCTGACCGTGCCCATAGGCCCACCTCCCGTCCTGGGAGGCGCCCTTGAGTCAACAGCCAGGAGCCGAGCGTGGCGGGCTGAGCCCGTTGCAGCGCCTCTCGGCTCCGGACCCCGAGGATACCCGCGGGCTCCGTCCGCTTCCAGCGCCCACCCGGGCCGGTCCCAATCTGCCCTCCTCGCCTACGACCTTGTCCGGACGCTCGGCGCCTGCTGGCGGGCGCTGGCGCGCCTAGCCGTTACGCTCACCGGCATGCCGCTGCCATCCGGGAGTCTCGCCCGCGCGCTCGCCCCCGGGGGGCGGTTGCGCGCCTCCATCAACCTGGGCAACCCGGTCCTTGCCCACCGGGACACCGTCACCGGCCAGGCGGGCGGGGTCTCGGTCGACCTGGCCCGGGCGCTGGGACGCGAACTGGGCCTGGACGTCGAGCTGATCCTGTTCGACGGGGCCGCCGGATCGGTGGACGCGGTGCGGAGCGAGCAGGCCGACGTCGGGTTCTTCGCCATCGACCCGGAGCGCGGCCGGGGCCTGCGGTTCACCGCGCCGTACGTGCTGATCGAGGGCAGCTATCTCGTCCCCGAGGGTTCCGCCGTGCGGGACAACGCCGAGGTGGACCGCCGCGGGAACCGGGTGGCGGTCGGCCAGGGCAGTGCCTATGACCTCTTCCTGTCGCGCGAGCTTCAGGCCGCGCAGGTCGACCGGGTGGCCGGTGCGCCCGCGGTGCGGCAGGCACTGCAGTCCGGCCAGGTGCAGGTCGCCGCGGGCATTCGCCAGGTGCTCGAGGCATGGGCCCGGGAGGATGCGTCGCTGCGCGTGCTGCCCGGCCGCTTCATGGTGATCCAGCAGGCGATGGGCCTGCCGGCGGGGCGTGGCGACGCGGCGGCCGAGGCCCTGGCCGGGTTCGTCGAGCGCATGAAATCCAGCGGCTTCGTGGCCGGGGCGCTGGCCCGGCACGGTGTCGGCGGCGCCTCCGTGGCCCCTGGCTAGATCTCCTCCCCCAGGACCGCCAGGTCCAGTCGGCGCAGGCGCGCCGGGCCGGCGATCACGCCGTATCCGGCGATGCCGGGAGACCGGATGCTTAGCGGACGGTTCCTGGGTACTGCACCGGCGAACGCGCCGGGCCCGGCGCGGCGCGCGGGAAGGAACGGAGCCTCGCATGATCCGCCCCAGTGCCCAGGCCCTCACGAAGACCGCCGCGGCCGCGGCCGCCGCGATCCTCACCCTGGCCGGATGCAAGCCGCTGACCACGACCAACGCGCCGGTCCCGGCCGCCCCGCGGGCACCGACGCAGTCCGGTCCGCTGATCACCGAGCCGGCCGCCGGGTTCTCGCCCGTCTACCACCTCATCAAGCACGCCCGGCACAGCGTCGACCTGACCATGTACGAGTTCTCCGACACCAAGGCCGAGCACGGCCTGGCCGCGGCGGCCCGGCGCGGGGTGACGGTCAAGGTCGTGCTGGACCAGCGCGAGAAGAGCCACAACTCGGGCACCTTCGATTACCTCAAATCTCACGGCGTCAAGGTCGTCTGGTCGTCACCGCAGTTCGAGTACACCCACCAGAAGACCCTCCTCGTGGACGGGTCCACCGCCCTCATCATGACCGCCAACCTGACCAGCGAGTACTACTCGAGCACCCGCGACTTCCTGGTCGTGGACACCAAGCCGGCCGACGTGCGCGCCATCGCGCAGGTCTTCCAGGCGGACTTCGCGCACCGCTCCATCCATCCCGGCGACGGCCGTGACCTGGTCTGGTCCCCCACCGACTCGCAGGCGCAACTGCTCGCTCTCATCGGCGGCGCGCGGAAGAGCCTGCGCATCTACAGCGAGGAGATGGCCGACACCACGGTGGAGGACGCGCTCATCGAGGCGGCCAGACGCGGCGTCGTCGTGAAGGTGTGCGGGGAGAACACCAGCGGCCAGTACGACAGCGACTTCTCCCGGCTGGCCGCGGCGGGGGTGCACATTAGCTACTACAGCTCCTCCCACGGCTTCTACATCCACGGGAAGGTGGTCGAGGCCGACTACGGCACCAGCCACGCGAAGGTGTTCATCGGCTCGGAGAACTTCTCCAGCACGTCACTCAGCCGCAACCGCGAGCTCGGCCTGATCACCGGCAGCCAGAAGGTGATGTCCTCCATCACCAGCACCTTCGCCGCTGACTACCGCAACGGGAAGCACTGGGCGTAGCGCCGGTGGCGCCCCCCATCCAACGGCGGCGGACCTGCGCGAGCGGGCCGGGCTGGCGCCCGGTGTGGTGGCCGGCTTCTGACGCCAGCCCGGCACCCCCTGCTGGCGCCCGCCGGTCAGCGGGCGTGCCGGTGCTGGCCACGGGAGGAAGGGACTCTGGCCAGCTGAGCGCCCCGGCCCCCCGCGGAGCCCCCGGCCGGTGGTCCCCCGGCCGCGGGGCGCACCGGGGCGAGATGCACCAGCAGGTTGTAGGTGACCAGGGCGATCGCCAGGTGCATGACCATGAGCACCGCGACGCCGTCGGCCGGCTCCCCCGTGTGCAGGATGTACAGGTCCGGCAGCAGCAGGACCAGCGTGACCAGGATGGCCAGCCGGAAAAACAGCCACCGCGGAGCCGAGCTGATCCTCGTCACGACCGGCCAGGCCACGCACGCGATTAGCTAGAGAGCGGTCACCCAGGTCCGGGGGAAGCACTCCGCGGCGCTAGGACAGGACCGCCCAGCCGTGCGGCGGCAGGATCACGCGCGCGCCGGGCCCGCCCGCTCCGGCCAGCGTCCCGGGGCCGGCCAGGGTCTCCCGGGCGCCCGGGACCTCGGCGCGGACCTCCTGATCCTCCAGGCTGAGCGCCACCACGAGGCTCTGCTCCCCCTCGGCCACCCGGTAGATCATCTGCTCGTTTTCCAGGTGCAGCATCGTGGTCTGTGCGCGGTGCAGCCACGGGTGGCGGCGCCGCAGGCCGATCAGGTCCTGATGCAGCCGGTAGACCGGCCAGCCGGTCGGCGCGAGCGCGTCCGGGCCGCCGGGGAACGCGGGCCGGATCTCGTCGTCCCCGCCGGCCCGCTCCTCCTTGATTCCCCGGAAGGCCTGCTCGTCGCCGTAGTAGATGGCGGGCGTGCCGCCCACGGTGAGCAGCACGGCCAGGGCGTGGGCCAGGTGCCGGTCATCCTCCAGCCGGCTGGCCAGCCGGGTCACGTCGTGGTTGCCCACGAACGTCAGCGGCGCGAACGTTTCCAGGAACCGGTTGTGACGGCCCAGGGCGTGGTCCAGCTCGAACAGGTTGTGGTCGTTCAGCCCGCTCCAGATGGCCTTCCACAACTCGTACTGGGTCACCGAGTCCAGGCCGGACGCGGTCACGAACTCCGCGTAGTCACCGTGGATCACCTCGCCGACGAGGTACGCCCCCGGGCGCCCGGCCCGGACCCGGGGCACCACCCCGGCCCAGAACGCCGCGGGCACGGCGTAGGCCGCGTCCAGCCGCCAGCCGTCGGCCCCCGCGTCCAGCCAGTGATTCATGACCCCGGCCACATAGTCCGCCACGGCCGGCTCGTCATGGTTGAGCGCCACCAGGGCCCCGTGCCCCTCGAACGTGCCGTACCCGGGCTCCGTGCCCGGCTGCCAGTCCGGCGGCCAGGTCAGCCGGAACCACGAGGCCTCCGGCGCGGCCGGGCCCTGTTCCAGCGCCCGGCGGAAGGCCGGGAAGCCGCGGCCCACGTGGTTGAACACCCCGTCCAGCATCACCCGCAGCCCGCGGGCGTGCGCGGCCTCGGCGAGGGCGGTGAAGTCCTGCTCGTCGCCGAGCCGGGGATCGATGCGGTAGTGGTCGGTCGTGTCGTATCCGTGCGTCTGCGAGGCGAAGATGGGCCCGAGCGCGATCCCCGAGACCCCCAGGTTCACCGCGTAGTCCAGCCACGCGGTCAGCTGCCCGAGCCGGTGCGTAACCGGCTGCCCGTCGTCTCCACCCGGCTCATTGGCGGCTTCCGCGGAGGCGAACCCGAGCGGGTAGACCTGCCACCAGATGGCGTGCTTGACCCAGTCCGGCACGCGTTGCTCCTCAGCCCTCGATAGGAGCGCCACGCTACTCCGCCGGCCGGGGCAGACCCGGGCCAGACGGGCCGACTCGCGTACGTTACCCGCATGACTGCTGACCAACGGACCGGCCCGGTGTTCCGCCAGCCCGGCACGGTGCTCACCGACCACTCGTTCAGGGTGCCGCTCGACCACCAGCGGCCGGACGGCGAGCAGATCGAGGTGTTCGCCCGCGAGGTCTCGCCGGCCGGGCGGCGCGGCGGTGACCGTGGCCTGCCGTGGCTCGTCTACCTCCAGGGCGGCCCGGGGTTCGGCAGCCCGCGCCCGTTCGGCCGCGAGTCCTGGCTGAGCCGGGCGCTGGACGACTACCGGGTGCTGCTCCTCGACCAGCGCGGCACCGGCCGGTCGACCCCGGCCTCCCGGCACACGCTGGGCCGGCTGGGCAGCCCCCGGGCGCAGGCCGGCTACCTGAGCCACTTCCGGGCCGACTCCATCGTCCGGGACGCGGAGCTGATCCGGCGGCGGCTGATCGGGGACGAGCCGTGGAGCGTGCTGGGCCAGAGCTTCGGCGGTTTCTGCGCGACCACCTACCTGTCCATCGCGCCGGAGGGGATCCGGGAG
>JAOPYP010000827.1 GCA_025964635.1 Actinomycetes bacterium
CCGGCCACGGGCTGGCCGGCCCGCGGCCGGGCGGGCGGCGTGCTGGTGGCCGGCGAGCGGGTGCCCGCCGACATCGTGGTCTGCGGTGCGGACTCGGCCCGGCTGTACCGGGACCTCTGCCCGTCCCGGCCGATGCGCCGGCGGATCGCGCGGATCGGGCCGTCGTCCTCCGGCTTCCTGGTGCTGGCCGCCGTCCGCGGGCGGACGCCCGGGCTCGCGCACCACACCGTCGTCTTCTCCCGGGACTACCGCGCCGAGTTCGCGGACATCTTCCACCGCCGCCGGCCGCCCGCCGACCCGACGATCTACGTGGGCTGTCCCGCGGTCCATGACGGGGCCACCGCCCCGGCCGGGTACGAGAACCTGACGCTCCTGGTCAACGTCCCGGCCGTCAGTCCCCGGAGCTGGGGCCGGTCCGCCGCGGACTACCAGGATCTGCTGCTGGACAAGCTGGCCGCCGCGGGTCTCGGCGTGCGCGGCCGGGTGCTGTTCAGCGAGACGCTGACCCCGGCCGACTTCGAGGACCGGTACGACGGCTGGCTGGGCTCCATCTACGGCACGTCGCACAACGGCCGGCTGGCCCCGTTCCGCCGTCCGGGCAACCGTGGCCCGCTGGCCGGGCTGTACCTGGTCGGCGGGTCGGTGCACCCGGGCGGCGGCCTGCCGCTGGTCGTCATCGGGTCGCGCATCGTGGCGGATCTGGTCACCGAGGATCTCGCCACCGGAAGGATCTGATCATGAAGCTCCGCACGGCGGCCCAGGGGGCCGCGGCGGCCGTGGTTCTCGCCCGGCTGGCCCGCGGCCGCGGCATGCGGCCGCCGCTGCGGGCCGGGGTGCTGCCCGCCGGGACGACGGTGTCGGCGGTCATCCCGGCCCGGGACGAGGCGGCCCGGATCGGCCCCTGCGTGGTCGCGGCCCGCGCCGACCCGGGAGTCAGCGAGGTGATCGTGGTGGACGACGAGTCCGCGGACGGCACCGCGGCGGTGGCCGCCCGGGCCGGGGCCCGGGTCATCCCGGGCCGTCCCCTGCCGCCCGGCTGGGTGGGCAAGCAGTGGGCGCTGCAGCAGGGTCTCGAGGTGGCGTCGGGTGAGTACGTGCTCACCCTGGACGCCGACGCGCGGCCCCGGCCCGGGCTGGCCGCCGCGCTGGTCACGGCGGCCGCCCAGGGGCCTTTCGATCTGGTCAGCGCTGGTCCCCGGTTCGTCTGCGACAGCGCCGCGGAGCAGGGCCTGCACGCGGCCATGCTGGCCACCCTGGTCTACCGGTTCGGCCCGATCGGGCCGGCCCGCCAGCCACGCCCGGGCCGCGTGGTGGTCAACGGGCAGTGCCTGCTGGCCCGCCGGGCCGGGCTGGCCGCCGCGGGCGGTTTCGCGCCGGTCCGCGGCTACCTGACCGACGACATCGCGCTGGCCCGGGATCTGGCCCGGCGGGGCTGGCGGATCGGCTTCCTCGACGGGCGTGACCTGCTGGATGTCGACATGCACGCGTCCGTGGCCGGGGTGTGGCGCGAATGGGGCCGGTCGCTGCCCATGACGGACGTGACCAGCCCTGCGAGCCAGGCCGCGGACCTGGCGGTGCTCGGGCTCACCACGGTGCTGCCGCTGGCCCGGCTGGCGGCGGGCCGTCCTACCGCGCTGGATCTCGGCCTGCTCGCGACGCGGGTGGGCCTGCTCGGCCCGCTGCGTGGCTGCTACGCGTCACCGGGGCCGGGGGTGTACTTGTCGCCGCTGGCCGACGTGGCCGCGCTCATCCGGATGACGGGCGGGACGATTCGGCCGGTGCGGTCCTGGCGGGGGCGCCGCTATCCGGTTTCCTCGGCTCCGTCCGCGGGACGGGCGCACCGGGCCGGGACGGCTCCTGAGCCGCCGGGCCGGCCGGCGGATGAGTCAGGGGCAGGGCTGGCGGATGAGTCAGGGGCAGGGCTGGCGGATGAGCCGCCGGAGGGTCGGCCAGGCGCCCCTTCTGATGGCGGGCGGCCAGCGCGGCCATCCCGAACCGCACCCCGATCAGTGACATCAGCGCACCCGTCGCCGCCACCTCGAGGGCCGGGGTGAAGATCAATTGCAGGAACGGCACCGCGACCACGCCGGCCCTCGCGCCCAAGGCGAAGGAGCGCGTGAACAGGGCCGCCCCGGCGCACAGGGCGACGCCCAGGCCAAAGGCGGGCGGGCAGATGACCGCGAAGCCGCCGGCGAATGTGAGCACGCTGCGCCCGCCGCGCAGCCGGGCGAAAACCGGCCACGCGTGGCCGGTCATGGCCGCCGCGACGGCCGCGTACACCAGGGCCTCGCCCTGGGGCGCCCCGCCGCCCAGGATCCCGTGGGCCAGGAGGAGCCCGAGCAGCCCGGCGGCCGTGCCCTTGAGGGTGTCCCCGGCCAGCACCGGGACGGCGCCCGTCCAGCCCAGCTGGTCCTTCATGTTCCAGAAGCCCGGGTTCTGGTCCCCCACGCGGCGCGGGTCGAACCCGCGGGCGCGGCCGGCCAGCACCGCGACCGGAATCGAGCCCAGCAGGTAGCCGCCACCCACGGCCGCCACCCAGGAGTCAATCATGATCGCCTCTTTTCACCTGACCAGATACCCGCGGGAGCACGCCGGCCGCGCGATAAGCCGGATGGCGTTCGACCGGCCGGTGCTGGCCAGAACCAGCGGGCTGCGGTTCTGGCGGCTGCTCGGCACCGCGAGGGGCAACGCGATGAGCCTGAGCGCCGATCTGCGCCGCTGGGCAATGTTCGCGGTCTGGCAGGATGAGGCGGCCCTGGACCGTTTCCTGGCGGAGTCGCCCATCGCGGCTGAGCAGCGGTCCAACGGTCAGGAAAACTGGACGGTCCGGCTCCGCTACGCGGGCGGGCACGGCCAGTGGGGCGGCCGCGACCCGTTCGAGGGCATGACCGCGCACGCGCTGGCCCCCGGCCAGCGGGTGGCGGTGCTGACCCGGGCGTCGATCAGGCCCCGGCGGCTGGCCCGCTTCTACCGGGCGGTGCCCGCGGTGGACCAGGCCCTGGCGGGCGCGGACGGATGCCTGCGGGCGGTGGGCGCCGGCGAATGGCCGGCCGCCCGGCAGGCGACGTTCAGCCTGTGGCGGGACACCGATGCCGTGCGCGGCTTCGCGTATGCAGCGGGG
>JAOPYP010000014.1 GCA_025964635.1 Actinomycetes bacterium
CGCACGAGCGCGACCGCCGCGTCGCCCGGCACCCGCGCCGCCGCGGCGGCCCGGCAGGCCCTCCGGCACCTGTCGATCGGGCAGCATTCCGCCGATCACCGGGTGTCCGGGCCGTCGCGCCGAATCAAGGGATTGTCCCAGGCCCAGAGCACGAACTGGTCCGGCTACGCCGACACGGGCAGCGGCTTCTCCACGGTTACCGGCAGCTGGACGGAGCCTTCGGTCAGCTGCACCTCGCAGACCTCGCTGGCCGCGTTCTGGGTCGGCATCGACGGCTACAGCAGCTCGTCGGTGGAACAGGACGGCACGCTCGCCGAGTGCTACGGGGGCACCGCCTACTACTACACGTGGTGGGAAATGTATCCGGCCAACGCCATTCAGGTCGTCGGCCAGACGCTCCGGGCGGGCGACAGCATCACGGCTTCGGTGGTCCGCAGCGGCACCAGCTATACGCTGAAGGTGACCGATTCCAGCCGTTCGGCGGACAATTTTACCACGACGCAGGCCTGCTCGGGCTGCGCCAATTCCAGCGCCGAGTGGATCGCCGAGGCGCCCAGCGGCAGCAGCGGCGTCTACCCGCTGTCGGACTTCCACGGCTGGACCGAGTCGGGCGCGACGGTGAAGGCCGGCTCCACGTCCGGGGTCATCTCGTCCTTCTCTGACGATGAGATCACCATGATCAATTCCTCCGGTGCCACCAAGGCCCTCCCGGGGGCCCTAAACGGCAGTGGCAACAGCTTCGCCGTCATTTGGGAACGCAGTTCGTAATCCCAGGTCAGGACCCGCAGGCCCCGAAGTCCGGTGCGCCGGACTGCGGGGCTTTCGGGGGTTAATACCGCCCAAATACCGTACTAAGAGTCCCCTGTGGGTTAAGGTGCTGTGCTTGTCGGGCTTTCCGGCTGAGTCTCGCTGGTCACCGTGAACCCGTGGCCGCCGCAGCGGAAGGCACCCTGCGATCTGGGAGCCCCTTGTGGGTCCGTATCGCGTAATTCGTCGTGTTCTGATCACTTTTCTGGCGACAGCATCCCTAGCGGCGATCCCCCTCGCCACCACCTCTCAAGCCGCCTCCGCCGGGTCCAGGGCCCCACGGGTGGCGGCTTACGTATGGGCCTACCACCACATGGCAGGCCACTCGTACTGCTGGGGCGGCACCGGCCCGGGCTGCTACGACTGCTCCGGGGTGGTGATGGCCGCGTACTCCCGGGAGGGCATCCACTTCGGCCGGTCGACCACCGACATGCTCAACTCGGGGCGGCTGATCCGGGAGACCCAGCGCCAGGCCCGCCGCGGCGACCTGGCCTTCTACGGCAGCGGACATGTGGAGTTCTTCATCCGGCCTGGCCACACGTTCGGTGCCCTGGACGCCGGGACCCTGATCGGCTGGCATCAGTCGAACGCCTGGTGGCATCCCACGATGTTCTTCCGGGTGCGGGGCGCGGGCTGACGCCGGCGGCCTGATCCGGGCCGGCTGACCGGGGCGAGCTGACCCGCGGCGGCCAGTCCGTCCCCGCAATGCCGGGCAAACCACCACCAACCTTTCCCAAACGGTTCGGGGTTGCGGTTAGCGCGCCCTGGCCCCGGGAACGCTGCTCATCGGGACCACCCGGGGGGCGCGAGAGGCGTGGCGGTGCGAGCACGGCGGGGGCGGACGGCGCCGCGGTGGCGGCTGGCCGACCTGAGCCTGGAGGACCGGATCACCCGGGGCCGGGCGGCGCGGCGCGAGTCACCCCGGTCGGGCCACGCCCGCTGGGAGCCCGCGCCGGGCCGCCCGGACCCGGTGACGCTGCTGGAGGATCAGGCGGCCACCCGGGTGCCCGAGCTGGTCCCCATCCGGTACGGCCGGATGCTGGTCTCGCCGGGCACCTTCTACCGGGGCGGGGCGCTGATCATGGCGTCCGACCTGGCCGCGACGCCCCGCAGCGGGGTCACAGTCCAGCTGTGCGGGGACGCCCACCTGTCGAACTTCGGCGTTTTCGCCTCCCCGGAACGGCAGCTGATCTTCGACATCAACGACTTCGATGAGACGCTGCCCGGCCCGTGGGAGTGGGACGTGAAGCGGCTGGCGGCCAGCTTCGAGATCGCCGGCCGCGACCTGGGGTTCTCCCCGGATGACCGGCGGGACATCGTGCTGGCCGGGGTCCGCGAGTACCGGGAGCAACTGCGCGAGGCGTCCCGGATGCGGACCCTCGACGCGTGGTACGCGCACCTGGACGAGGAAGCGATCCACGAGGGCATCACCCAGGCGGTCCGCGGCAAGCAGCTGGGCAAGAAAGAGGCCCGGGAGGCCCGGCAGGACATGGCCAAGGCGCGGACCCGCGACAGCGTGCGGGTCCTGGCCCGGCGGGCCGGGAAGGTGGAGGGGGAACTGCGGATCGTCCGCGACCCCCCGCTGATCACGCCGATCGAGGACCTGATCCTGTCCGCCGAGGCCCGCGAGAGGGTAGAGCAGTCGGTCCGGAGACTGATCGCCCGGTACCGGCGGACGCTCGCGCACGACCACCACCCGATCGAGGAATTCCGGTACGTGCACATGGCCCGCAAAGTGGTCGGCGTGGGCAGCGTCGGCACCCGGTGCTGGATCTTCCTGATGCTGGGCCGGGACAACAGCGATCCGCTGTTCCTGCAGGCGAAAGAGGCGCGGCCATCGGTGCTCGAGGCGTTCGCCGGCCGGAGCCGGCTGCACCAGCACGGCGAGCGGGTGGTCGTCGGCCAGCGGCTGATGCAGGCGGCGAGTGACATCTTCCTCGGCTGGCTCCGCGTCACCGACCT
Organism: Actinomycetes bacterium; assembly: GCA_025964635.1. Classification (GTDB taxonomy): domain Bacteria; phylum Actinomycetota; class Actinomycetes; order Streptosporangiales; family Streptosporangiaceae; genus RYN-230. The sequence continues at coordinate 2,770 of JAOPYP010000014.1, forward strand.
CGACGGCCAGCCCCGTGACTACTACATCCGGCAGTTCCACGACTGGAAGGGCTCCGCGGAGATCGAGACCATGCGGGTGCCCGGGGCGACGCTGTACGCCCGGATGTGCGGGGCCACGCTGGCCCGCGCGCACGCGCGCTGGGGCGACCGGATCGCGATCGG
>JAOPYP010000019.1 GCA_025964635.1 Actinomycetes bacterium
GGCGGCCTGCGTGAGCCGGGCGGCCTGCGTGAACCGGCCGCGCGGCTCGCCGGGGATGCCGGGGTGACCCGGGTCATCGCCGGAGCGGCGGGGGGCCGCCGGCTGGCCGTCCCGGCGGGCCGGCTCACCCGGCCGACCAGCGACCGGGCCCGGGAGGGGCTGTTCGGCACGCTCGTGGCGCTGCACGGACCGCTGGACGGGGCCTGCGTGCTCGACCTGTACGCGGGCTCGGGTGCGGTGGGCCTGGAGGCGCTGTCCCGCGGCGCGCGGCGGGCCCTGTTCGTGGAGGCGGACGCGCGGGCCGCCCGGGTGATCCGGGGCAACATCGAGGCCGTCGGGCTGAGCGGGGCCGAACTGGTCACCGACCGGGTGGGCCGGCTGCTCAGCCGGGGGCCGGCCGGCCCGGACCGCTACGACCTGGCCGTGGCCGACCCGCCGTACGCGGTGACCGGCGACGAGGTGACCGGGATGCTGGCCGCACTGGCCGGCGGGGGCTGGCTGGCCCCCGGGGCGGTCGTCGCGGTAGAGCGGGCCACGCGGTCCGGTCCCGTCAGCTGGCCGCCGGGGTACGCACCGGACCGGTCGAGGCGCTATGGCGACACCACGTTCTGGTACGGTCTCGCCGCAGGCGCCCCGTCGGCGGAAGCACCGTGATGGGCAGCGCAAATGTTGTGACGGAAGGGCGTGACCGCGTGCGTCGTGTCGCCTGTCCAGGCTCGTTTGATCCGGTGACCAACGGCCATCTCGACATCATCAGCCGGGCAGCCCTGCTGCACGACGAGGTGATCGTCGTGGTCGGCGCCAACCAGTCCAAACAGGGCCTGTTCACGGTGGAGGAACGCGTCGCGATGCTCCGCGACGTGACCTCCGGGCTGAAGAATGTCGAGGTCGGCACGTTCCGGGGGCTGCTCGTCCAGTACTGCAAGGACAACGACATCTCGGCCATCGTGAAGGGCCTGCGGGCCGTCAGCGACTTCGAGTACGAGATGGAGATGGCCCAGATGAACTACCGTCTCGCGGAGATCGAGACGCTGTTCATCGCGGCGAACCCGGTGTACAGCTTCCTGCGGTCCAGCCTGGTCAAGGAGATCTGCCGGTACGGCGGCGACGTCAGCTCGCTGGTCCCGGAGCTGGTGTTCGACCAGCTGCAGGAGCGGCTCGGCTCGGCCTGAGCGCGGTACGCCCCGGCCCGGCGCGGCCCGGGGCCAGGGGCGCTGGGCCCGCGCACGCGATCGCGCCAGCGAGCCACGCCTCGAGTTGGGAATCAGCTGGTAGCCAGGTAGGCTGATCCACTCAACCTCGCCGGACACGGTACTTGCTATGCCACAGTCACGAAAAAACCCATCGGCGCGACTCGATCCGCGCAAGCCCCTGGTCTTCAGCACTCTCGACCTCGGCCGCAGCCCCGGATCGGAGTACTCGCAGCAGCGCACTGTCCCGGCTCCCGCGTACGTGGAGGCCGGGCTGGTCGGCGTGGCCGAAGGCAGCGACGTGGAGCTCGACGTCCGCATGGAGGCGGTGTCGGAGGGGGTCCTGGTCACGGTTACGGCCCGGGCCCAGGTCACCGGGGAGTGCGCGCGGTGCCTGGGGCCGGTCAGCGGGCCGGTGGAGGTCCGGGCCCAGGAATTGTTCGCCTATTCCGCAGACGACGGCCAGGCCGGCGCCGAAGGGTACTCTCTCCAGGGGGACCTGCTCGATTTCGAGCCGGTCCTGCATGATGCGCTCGTACTTGCGCTGCCCCTGGCGCCGCTCTGCCAGGAGGACTGCCCAGGGCTGTGCGTGGAGTGCGGGGTACCGCTCGCCCAGGCCGGGCCCGACCACGGGCACGGCCCGGCCATCGATCCGCGGTGGGCCAGCCTCCAGGAGGCCGCCGCACGGCTCGGTGGTCCCGGGGCGGGCGGATCCGAGCTCGATGAAACGGAAATGAACGGGAACGGCCGGCGGACACCCTCCGCGGGCGAACCGGACGACTAAGTTCAGAACTGTAAGGAGAGTCAACGTGGCTGTTCCCAAGCGGCGGATGTCACGCAGCAACACGAGGTCCCGCCGGTCACAGTGGAAGACGTCGGCGCCGAACCTGGTTCGCTGCCCGCAGTGCCGCGAGCCGAAGCTTCCGCACACGGCCTGCCCGACGTGCGGAACCTACAACCGTCGTCAGGTGATCACCCCAACCTGATGCGCTGAAAGGGCACGGCGTGAGAGGCGGGTCAAACGGCGGCGTGGCAGGCGAACCGGACGGTTCGGAGCTGCTGCGGGCGATCGACACCGGGATGAGCCCGGGGTTGCTCGAGCGCGCTCTCACACACCGGTCCTACGCGTACGAGAACGGCGGGCTGCCCACCAACGAGCGGCTCGAGTTCCTGGGGGACGCGGTCCTCGGCCTGATCGTGACGGACACCCTGTTCCGCAAGTATCCCGACCTGCCCGAAGGCCAGCTGGCCAAGCTGCGGGCGGCCGTGGTCCAGATGCGGGCGCTGGCCGACGTGGCCCGCTCCCTCCGGCTCGGCTCGTACGTGCGGCTCGGCCGGGGCGAAGAGGGCACCGGAGGGCGTGACAAGTCCTCGATCCTGGCCGACACGCTCGAGGCCCTGATCGGCGCGGTGTACTTCGAGTGCGGCCTGACCGCCGCGGACCGCCTGGTGCACCGCCTGTTCGACCCGGTCATCGACCGCTCCGCGGGTCTCGGTGCCGGGCTGGACTGGAAGACCTCGCTGCAGGAACTCACCGCCTCCGGCTTCCTGGGCGTCCCCGAGTATCACGTCGAGGAAAGCGGCCCGGACCACCAGAAGTTCTTCCGCGCGTCGGTCCGCGTGGGGGGCCGGACGTACGGATCCGGATCCGGGCGCTCCAAGAAGGAAGCTGAGCAGCAGGCGGCCGAGGCGGCCTGGAATGAGATCAGCAGCGGATCCGCGAGCGGCGCGGGGCCAGCCGCAGGCGCGGCCGGGCCTGGCTCGTCGGGAAGCGGCTCGTCGGGAAGCGGCTCGTCGGAGAACGGCTCGGCCGCGACCGGCCCGCCGGGCCAGCTGGCGAACGGAGCCCATCCGGCCGCGGAGGACGCGGGGGCGGCCAGCCCGGCGGCCCGGGATGCCGTGGCCGCTGACCCGGCGGCGGGGGATGCCGCGGTCGGCCGCGGGGCGGGTTCCGCGCCCGTTCCTCACGTCCCGCCCGGGGACGAGTCAGCCAGCGACTGACCGTGCCTGAACTCCCTGAGGTCGAAACCGTCCGCAGCGGCCTCGACAAGCATGTGGCGGGGCGGACCATCGACGCCGTCGAGGTGCTGCACCCGCGGGCCGTGCGCCGCCATCTGGCCGGGCCGGCCGACTTCGAGGCGGTGCTGCGCGGCCGGACCATCACCGGAGCGCGCCGCCGCGGCAAGTACCTGTGGCTGCCGGTCGGCGAGGATGCCCTGGTGGCCCACCTGGGGATGAGCGGGCAGTTGCTGGTCGGCGATCCGGGGCGCCCCGTGTCCGCGCACGTCCGGGCCCGGTTCACGTTCACCGACCAGGGACCCGACCTTCGTTTCACCGACCAGCGGACGTTCGGCCACCTGGCCTGGGCCAGCGGCGGGGCGGTACTGCCGCCGCTGATCGCCCACATCGCGCCCGACCCGTTCGAGGCCGTCTTCGATGATGGCGTGTTCATCACCCGGCTGCGCGCCCGGCGCACCGGCCTGAAACGGGCCCTGCTCGACCAGTCACTGGTCAGCGGGATCGGCAACATCTACGCGGACGAGGCTCTCTGGCGGGCCCGGCTGCACTGGGCCCGGGCCACCGACACACTCACCCAGGCCGAGGCGGCCCGTACTCTCGCGGCGGTCCGCGACGTCCTGGGGGACGCGCTGCTGGCCGGCGGGACCTCATTCGACCGCCTCTACGTCAATGTCAACGGGGAGAGCGGCTACTTCTCGCGGTCACTGTGCGTATACGGACAGGAGAGTCAACCCTGCCCGAGGTGCGGGACACCTATCCGCCGCGCTCCGTTCATGAATCGATCTGCCTATAGCTGCCCGCGATGCCAGCCGCAGCCGCGCTCCCGGCGCTATCATGGTGACCTGCACGATCGCTCAACTTGACCGGATACTCGCGGGGTGGGACCCTAGAGGTGTCACACCTGCGCGCACTCTCGCGATACTTCGCGTGTGCGCCCACTCTGGTCACTCAGTGTGGAGGACCCATTACAATGGCGAAGGCTCTACTCGGCCACGTCGGCGGGCCTGATCCCCGCATCGTCTCTGAGATGCGCCGCCTTCAGCAGCGAGTACGCGACCTGGAGGCTGAGCTTGTCAGGCTCCAGGACATGAACGATACGCTAGCTGCGGAAGTCGGACCTGAACTGCTCGTTGCTGATCGGGAGCGCGAACCGGCCCTCACCTGAGGTGCCGCTGTAGTTATCACGAACCAGGGACGCCCCGGCGTCCCTATTCGTTGTTGCGCCGGTAAAGCTTTGGCGTTTTTCCGGTAATTACTTCGCCGTCCGGGCGACCTGTCGTCCCGGTCGGCCCGTAGTTATGCGCGATTATCCGCCTATGCGGCCATTATGCATCGGCCAGGCAACATGCTGTGTTCGGCGTCCCGGCCGCTGCGTTCGGCGTCCCCGCGGCGGCTGTGTCCGGCGTCCCGGCGGCGTCCCGCGACCCCCGGCGGCCGGCCGCGGTCGTCATGCCACCTTCGCCAATCCCCGCCGCGTCCCGGCAGCGGAATCCGGGCCCGGCCCGACCTGCGGGGTTGCCGCTAATCCCCGGGAACGTCGGCTCCTCACGGTAAGGTGCGGGACAGTTGGCGAGCCGGAGCAGCGTGGCACGGGGGCTCCGGCGGACCGTGCTGGCGGCCTGATCCGCCGTCCCGGGGCGTTCGGGTGACAGGGCCCCAGGCGGCGGGCCTTCAGGTGACAGGGGCCCGCGGACCGGGCCCGCGGACATGGCTAGTGCCCAGAGGGGGAGGGGAGCCGGCAGGTGTACCTGAAGACCCTCACCCTGCGCGGCTTCAAATCCTTCGCCTCCGCCACCACCCTGCGCTTCGAGCCCGGCATCACCTGCATCGTCGGCCCCAACGGGTCAGGCAAGTCCAACGTGGTGGACGCGTTCTCCTGGGTGATGGGCGAGCAGGGAGTGAAGACCCTGCGCGGCGGCAAGATGGAGGATGTCGTCTTCGCCGGGACCGCGTCGCGCCCCCCGCTGGGGCGGGCCGAGGTCACGCTCACCATCGACAACAGCGACGGTGCCCTGCCCATCGAGTACGCCGAGGTGACGATCAGCCGCCTGCTCTTCCGGTCCGGGCAGAGCGAGTACTCCATCAACGGTGACCACTGCCGCCTGCTTGACGTCCAGGAACTCCTGTCTGACTCGGGCCTGGGCCGCGAGATGCACGTGATCGTCGGCCAGGGCCAGCTGGACCAGGTGCTCCACGCCGGGCCCGAGGCCCGGCGGGCGCTCATCGAGGAAGCGGCCGGAGTGCTGAAGCACCGCCGCCGCAAAGAGAAGGCCCTGCGCAAGCTCGAGGCGATGCAGGCCAACCTGACCAGGCTGGTGGACCTGACCGCGGAACTGAAGCGCCGCCTCAAGCCGCTCGGCCGCCAGGCCGCCATCGCCCGCCGCGCGGCTGTCATCCAGGCCGACCTCCGCGACGCGCGGCTGCGGCTGCTCGCCGACGACTACGTGACCGCATCGGCCGAACTGGAGCGTGACCAGACCGACGAGGCGGCCGCGCTCGCCCGCCGCGCCGAGCTGGAACGGGTCCTGACCCAGGCGCGCCAGCGGGAGGCCGGGCTGGACAGCGACGAGCAGCAGCACGCTCCGCGCCTGGCCGCCGCCCAGGAAGCCTGGTTCGCCCTGTCCGCGCTGTCCGAGCGCCTCCGCGGGGTGGCCAGCCTGGCCCAGGAGCGGCACAGCCACCTGGTGGCGCAGCCGGACACGCCGCGCCCCGGCCGCGATCCGCAGGAACTGGAGCTGGAAGCGGAGACCCTCCGGGAGCAGGAAGTCGTCCTCGGAGAGCGGCTGGAAACGGCGCGGGAACAGCTCGCCGCCGCCACCGCGCAGTGCGCCGCGTCGGAGGCCGCGCTGGCCGGGGAGGAACGGCGGCTCGCGGCCAGTGCCCGCGCGGAGGCCGTCCGGGCCGAGCGACTGTCCCGGCTGCGGGCCCAGGTGGGAGCCGCGCGCAGCAAGGCGTCGGCCGCGTCCGAGGAGGCCGGGCGGCTGGCCGACGCGGTCGAGCAGGCCCGCACCCGGGCCGGGCAGGCCCAGCAGGAGTACGAGGAGCTGCAGGAACTGTGCGCCGGCCGGGACGACGACCGGGCCGGGCTGGCGGGTGAGCACGAACAGGCCAGCGCCCGGCTGGCCGAGGCCTCCGCGCTGGTCACCGAGCAGCGCGCCGCCGAGCGTGAGTCCAGCGCCCAGCGGGCCGGGCTCCGGGCCCGGGTCCAGGCCCTGCGGGAGGGCGTGCACGCGCTGCGCACCGGTAAGGACGCCTCCGGGACGCTGCTGGCTGAGCCGGAGAAGTACCCCGGGGTGCTGGGCGGGGTAGCGGCGCTGGTGAGCGTGGACTCCGGGGCCCAGGAAGCCATCGCGGCCGCGCTGGGCGGGGCGGCGGACGCGGTCGCGGTCACCGGCCTCGACGCGGCCGTGGCCATCCTGGAGGCGCTCAAGGACGAGGACGCGGGCAGCGCGGGCCTGATGATCGCTTCCGGCCCGCCGGGTGACGCCGCGCCCGCGGACGGCGGGCTGCCGCCCGGGATCCAGCTGCCCGAGGGTGCCCAGCCCGCGCTCGCGATGGTGCGGTCCCCGGATGGGCTGGCGCCCGCGCTGGCCGGCCTGCTGTCCGGCATCGTCGTGGCCGCCGACCTGCCCCAGGCCCGGGAACTGGTCCGCACGCACCCGGCGCTCCGCGTGGTCACCCGGCAGGGTGACGTGCTCGGCGCGCACTGGGCCTCGGGCGGCTCGGCCCGGCCCGCCAGTGAGTTCACCCTGCGCAGCGTGGCCGACGAGGCGGCGGCCGGGCTGGAGGCGGTGGAGGAACGCTGCGATCAGGCCGCCGAGCAGCTCGCGCTGGCCGTGGAGGCCGAGGATCAGGCCCGCCAGGCCGTGGCCAGGGCGCAGGCGGCGCTCCGCGACGTGGACGCGGCGGCCGCGGAGGTCTCCGGCCGGCTCGGCCGGCTCGCGGGCGCGGCCCGGGCCGCCCGCGATGAGGCCGAGCGGCTGGGAGCCGCCATTGACCAGGCGCACCGGGCTCACCAGGCGAGCCAGGCCTCGGTCACCGAGCTCGAGGCGAGGCTGGCCGAGGCTGAAGCCGGGCCGGACGCGCCCGGGCCGGACGCGGGCGGCGAGCCCCGGTCCCGGGCCGCTGAGGCCGGCAGCCCGCAGGACGAGGCGGAGCCTGCCGCCAGCCGGGAGGTCCTGGCCGCGCAGGTGACGGCCGGGCGGAACGCCGAGATGGAAGCGCGGCTGGAGGTCAGGACCGCTGAGGAACGGCTCCGGGCGATCGCGGGCCGGGCCGACGCGCTGGTCGCCGCGGCCACCGCGGAGCGGCAGGCCACCGCCGCGGCAGCGGCCCGGCGGGTCCAGCGTGAACGGCAGGCCGTGGTGGCCCGGGCGGTGGCCGACGGCGCCGCGTACGCCCTAGCCCGGCTGGCCGGCTCGCTGGCCGCGGCCAGCGAGCAGCGGCAGGCGGCCGAGCAGGCCAGCAAGGGCCGGGCGGTCGCGCTGAAGGAGGTGCGCGTCCAGGTTCGCGAGCTCGCTACCGAGTTTGACCGGGTGGTGGACGCCGCGCACGGGACCGAGATGGCCCGGGCCGAGCACCGGATGCGGCTGGAGCAGCTGGCGGCCCGGGCGGCCGAGGAGTTCGCGGTCTCGGCGGAAGAACTGGTCGCCGACTACGGCCCCGCCGTGCCGGTTCCCGTCATCAGTCCCGATTCCCCGGCCAGCCCCGTACCGGCCGCTGAGAGCCCCGAGGGCGCCGGCTCCGCCGATGTCCCCCTGGACGGCTCGCCAGACGGGCAGGAGGCCGCTCAGGGTGCGAGCGACGGCCGTCTCCTGGTGCCGCCGCCCGCCCCGCCCAGCGAGGAACAGCAGGTGCTGACCGGCACGATCCCTTACGTCCGGGCCGAGCAGGGGCGCCGGGCCGCCGCCGCCCAGCGCCAGCTCGACCAGCTCGGCAAGGTGAACCCGCTCGCCCTGGAGGAGTTCGCGGCCCTGGAGGAACGGCACGCGTTCCTCGCCACCCAGCTCGAGGACCTCAAGAACACCCGCCGTGACCTGCTGACCGTGGTCAAGGAGGTGGACGACCGGGTGCAGGAGGTGTTCGCCTCGGCCTTCGAGGACACCGCGCGGGAGTTCGAGGGAATCTTCTCCCGGCTGTTCCCCGGCGGCGAGGGACGGCTGATCCTCACCGAGCCCGACGACATGCTGGCCACCGGGATCGACTTCGAGGCGAGGCCGCCGGGCAAGAAGGTCAAGCGGATGTCGCTGCTGTCCGGCGGCGAGCGGTCGCTGACCGCGATCGCGTTCCTGCTGGCCATCTTCAAGGCCCGGCCCTCGCCGTTCTACGTCCTCGACGAGGTCGAGGCCGCGCTCGACGACACGAACATGCAGCGCCTGCTGCACATCTTCGAGGAGCTGCGGTCGGTGTCCCAGCTCCTGATCATCACCCACCAGAAGCGCACCATGGAGATCGCCGACGCGCTGTACGGGATCAGCATGCGCGGCGACGGGGTCTCGGCCGTGGTCAGCCAGCGGCTGCGGGAGCGCGAGACCGCCTGATCCGGCCGGCCGGACCCCGCCGGTGGCGGGCGCGCAGTCGAAAGCGCCCGGCGCGCCGTCCGGATCCAGCCCGGCGGGGCAGGCGCGCATCGGACCGCGCGGGACGGGTAGGCACCGGCTGGTAGCTCAGGGCCGGATGCCCGTGACCGCGGCAGCGGCCGGGCGGTGCAGGCCGGGGCGTCTGCCAGACTGGGGCCGTTATGGAACTTGTGATCATTCTTATCGCCATCGCCGTTGTGGTGGTCGCCGGGCTGGGAACCACGTTCCTGGTCATCCCGCGCCGCCGCCGGGTCTCCGCGCCGCCCAGGCCGCCCGGGCCCGGGGCCGGGCAGACCGAGGCCCCGCCAGCCCGCCAGGCCGAGGAAGGGGACGGAGGGGCTGCCGCGCCGACGGAGGTGCTGC
>JAOPYP010000029.1 GCA_025964635.1 Actinomycetes bacterium
TGCCGGGCGAACGCGAGCGTGCTCCCGTCCGGGCTGATCGCGGGCAGGCTCCCGGTCGTGATCAGCGTCGGCGTGCCCCCGGACGCCGCGACCGACTCCACGTCGTCCACGCACCCGTGCCGCTTACTGAAGTAGATGATCTGGCCGTCCGCGGAGACCGCGATCTCGTCGCCGACGACCCCGTTGGGCACCAGGGTCCGGACCGGCGCCCCGGTGGCCGAGTTCAGCCGCACCAGCGCGCCCCGGGCGGCCCCCCGGGCCATCGCCGGCGGCCGGGCCGTGGTCTGCCGGACCGGGTGGGCGCCCGTGGTCGCCGCCGCCCCGGGGCTCGTGGCCGCGCTCTGCGAGGCGCTCGGGGTGGCGCCGCCCCCGCAGGCCGTTACCAGGGTCAGCGTGGCTGGCACGGCCAGCACCCGGAGCAGCTTCACGTCTCCTCCATCCAGGTCACCCTCAGCTGGATGAACCTACCGGCCCATCGGAACTCCAGCCGGATGAACCTACCGGCCCATCCAGGGGAACCGCCGGGGAATCCCGGAGGGTGAGGCTGACCTGTACCCTGGGTGACGATGCCGACATATCGGGGGAGTCTGGCCTGACGCCCCCCAGGCGGTGCCCGGGGGGGCGCGGTGAGTTCAGGTCCGGTTTCGCGGGGGCGCAGTTCGAGCCACCGGCTGGCGGTGCTGCATGAGCTGTTCAGCGGTGTTCCGGTCCCGGTCGCTTATGTGGCCGGGCCGGATCTCGTGTTCGAGTTCTCCAACGAGGCATACCGCCAGCTCGTCGGCCGCGATGACCTGCTGGGCCGGACGGTGCGGGACGCGCTCCCGGACCTGGCGGCGCAAGGCCGCGCGGAGCTGATCGCCGCCGTGCTGGAGTCCGGCCGGCCGTTCCAGGGTTATGAGACCGAGCTGCTCGTCCGCCGGGACGAGGCATCAGCGCCGGAACCGGTTTTCGTTGAGTGCCTATACCAGCCGGTGCGCGGCGCGGACGGCCCGGCGCAGGGGGTGCTGCTGCTGCTGAGCGACGTGACCGAGCAGGTCAGCGACCGGCGGCGGCGGGAGGCGCTGACCACGCAGCTGGCGGCGACCCAGGAGCGGTACCAGACCCTGTTCGAGACCCTGCCGCAGGGGCTCATCTACTACGACACCAACGGCCTGATCCTCGGGGCCAACCCGGCAGCCTGCCGGATCCTCGGCCTCGACGAGGATGAACTGATCACCTGGCCGCTGGCGGGCACCACGCAGGCCGTGCACGAGGACGGTTCCCCGTGCGTGTCCAGCGACCTGCCGGTCGCGGTCGCGCTGCGCACCGGTGAGGTGGTCACCGATGTGGTGCTGGGGGTCCGGCACGGCCGGACCGGGGAGCTGCGCTGGCTGGGGATCAGCGCGGTGCCGGACGCGCGCGACCAGGACGGGCGCCCGCAGCGGGCCTACGCCATGTTCCGGGACCTGACCAAGGAGCGCCGGGCCGCAGCGGCGCTGCGCGAAGGAACCGAGCTGATGGGCCGGCTGCGCGAGGCCAACGTCATCGGCGTGGTCGTGAACGGCGAGGACCATGTACACGACGCCAACGACGCCTTCCTCGACATCATCGGCTACACGCGGGACAGCGTGGAAGCCGGCCACGTCTCCCGCCAGCTGATCACACCCCCTGAGTGGATGGACGCCGACGCCGACGCCCACAGGCAGCTGAAGCGCACCGGGGCCTTCCGTCCCTACGAGAAGGAATACGTGCACCGGGACGGGCACCGGGTGCCGGTCCTGGTCGGCGCCGCGGTGATCAGCTACCACCCGCTGCGCTGGGTGACCTACGTGGTGGACCTGACCGCGCGGCAGCGCGCCGAGCAGGAGCGGGCCCTGCTGCTGGCCCGGGAACGGACCGCCCGGGCCGAGGCCGACGGTGCGCAGGAGCGGGTCGCCTTCCTGCTCCAGGCCGGCGACCTGGTCGCCGCGGCGCAGGACCCCGGCGAACTGCTCCAGCACGCCGCCCAGCTGGTCGTGCACAGCCTGGCCGACTTCTGCCTGGTCTTCCTGCCGGGCCCGGACGGTGTGCTGCGGGCCATCTCGATCGCCCACCGCGCGCTGGGAGGCGCCGTCGAGTTCACCAGCCTGCGCGGCGAGCCGGTCCCCGCGGTCGGGACGTGGGCGGTCAGGACCGCCTTCGTCAGCGGGACGACCCGGCTGGTCCGCGACGCCGCGGCCCAGATGGCCCCGCACATCCAGGGCACCCCGCCGCTGCGTGACATCGTGGCCCGGATACGCCCTGGAAACGTGATGATCACGCCCCTCATGGCCGGCCCGGCCGCGCTCGGCGTGCTGGCCGTCGGCCGCGGCGCCGACCACCCCACCTTTTCGGACACCGACATCGCGGTGGTCGAGGAACTGGCCCGGCAGACCGCGGTAGGCATGGCCAACGCGGCCACCTCGGCCCGCGACCACACCGTGGCCGAGACACTGCAGCGGTCCGTGCTGCCGGACACGCTGCCCGAGATCCCCGGGCTGGACCTCGCGGTGCGCTACCTGCCCGGCACGGCCGGCGTCGACGTCGGCGGCGACTGGTATGACGCGTTCCCGCTGGACGGTGGCCGGGTCGGGCTGGTCATCGGCGACGTGGTGGGGCACAACATCGGCTCCGCGTCGATCATGGGCCAGATGCGCCACCTGCTCCGGGCGTACGCGGTGGACCGGATGCACCCGGCCGACGTGCTGCGGCGCACCGCCCTGGCCCAGGCCAGGCTGCTGCCGGACACCCTGGCCACCGTGGTGTACGCGCTGCTCGACCCGGCCACCGGGGAGCTGAGCTACGCCAACGCCGGGCATCCGCCCCCGGTCTGGGCCACCGCGTCCGGCCAGGCCGGGTACCTGGACGACGCGTCGGGGGTGATGCTCGGCGTCCCGGTCGAGCCGACCTTCACGGTGGGCCATTGGACCCTGGATCCCGGCACCAGCCTGCTGTTCTACACCGACGGGCTGATCGAGGACCGGCGCCGGGACATCAGCGACGGGATGAGTGCGCTGGCCGGCGTGATGGCGGGCGTGATGAGTGGCCCCGCGCCGCTCAGTGCCGAGCGGACCTGCGCCACCGTCCAGGCCGCGTTGCTGGGCGATACCCCGCGGGCTGACGACGTGTGCCTGCTGGCGGTCCGGCTCACCGGCTTAGGGACAGCTGGTTCAGCGGCCTTGGTGTCACCGGTTGGCTCCCGCTCATGGCTGGCTGACCGCGGATGGCCCGGCTCCGGGCTGCCGGAAAGGCTACATCCAGGCTAACCAACCGTTAGAAAGCGCATGAGATGAGGACGGGACGGTCTCGTCACCGATAAGACGGTTACAGGATGACAACGCAACGTAATCGCCAGTCAGGATCGCCATCATGACATCACCGGTCACGGCCCGTCCTTTGCTGACCCGCCTGTACGAATGGGGCGTGGCCGCAGACGTCCGGGGGCGGCCCAGGTTGCTGCCGGCCGGCGTGACCAACCGCGCGCTCCAGGCCCGGGCCCTGATGCTGGAAGCCCTGGGTGCCGTGCCCGCCGGTGTGCCCGCGACCGGCTGGGTCACCGAGCTCGATGTCGCCCGGAACGGCTTCGACCGGCACCAAACCTCGGTCCTGGTCATGCGGGACGCCTCCGGGGCGGTGCGGTGGCTGACGGGCGATGAGTGACCGCCGGCCGCTC
>JAOPYP010000030.1 GCA_025964635.1 Actinomycetes bacterium
GACGCTGATGTCCCCCGTGCTCGCGGCTGCGGTAAGGTTCTGGCGGTGCCCGGGGCGGTAGCTCAGCCGGTCAGAGCAGCGGACTCATAATCCGTCGGTCGTGGGTTCGAGCCCCACCCGCCCCACCTAGACGGTGTGTTACGTCAGCCGGGGCTTGGCATCTGGCCTTCGGCTGATGGCCCTGACCACCACTCTCGCGCCGGCGAGGTTGGCACGGTAGGGCCACCGCATATGCTTCCTTGCATTGGGGAGGCGTCGGTGACGGCAAAGCCGGGAGACGACATGGCAGCAGCCGCAGCTGGCCGCGGCCGCCTCCGGGCGTCTCATGCCGATCGCGAGCACGTGCTCGGCGTGCTTAAGGCCGCGTTCGTGCAGGGTCTGCTGACCAAAGACGAGTTTGACACGCGGGTGGGCCAGACGCTCGCCTCGCGAACATATGCGGAACTGGACGCGGTCACTGCCGACATCCCGGCCGGCCTGATCGGAGCCCAGCCGCGGCGGAAGCCCGCCCGGGCGCAGGCGCCGCACCCGGAGAACAAGGTAGTTAATTCACTCGCAGGTGCGTCGTTTGCGGTCATCGCGCTGGCGACCGTTTTGCTCACTGGCAATTTTGGATTGTTCTTCACGATCGCGGCCGCCATTGTGGGGTTCTGGCTCGTAGCGGGGGGCCGGATGGTCTACTCGTCGCATAAGAAGCGCTCCAGCAGGCAGTAATGTCTTACTCCGCCTGATCCTCAACCGCCCCGCCCGCCCCGCCTCCCTTGGTAGCGGACATCGCCCGGCGTGGCGAGAAAGCCGGTCACCGCAGCCAGCTAGGCTCCGGTCTTGTGTCCGGAGACCTCGTCGCCCCGGAACCGGCGGACCCGCCGCTCGCCGGCCCCGAGCGGATCATGCTTGAGGGCTGGCTGGAATACCACCGCGCCACGCTGCTGCTCAGGTGCGACGGCTTGGCCGACGAGCAGCGCAAGCGCCGTCCGGTGGCTACCTCGCTGATGTCCCTGCACGGCATGGTCCGTCACCTGGCCGACGTGGAGCGCAACTGGTTCCAGCGCGTCCTGGGGCAGAAGCCCGGGCTGCCGGCGATCTTCGGGTCCGCTGAGGCCGCCGACGCTGACTGGGTGCCGCTGGACGGCGCTGACTGGGCTGCCGACGTGGCCAGCTGGCAGGCGGAGTGCGCCCAGAGCCGTCTGACGGCGGCCGCGCACGGCCTTGACGACGTCGGCGTGGGTGTGCGCGGGGGCCGGCCCGTGACGTGCTCGCTGCGGTGGATCTACAACCACATGATCGAGGAGTACGCCCGCCACAACGGCCACGCCGACCTCATCCGGGAACTGGTCGTAGCCTGAGGAAAATCGTCACCTCATCCGCCGGGCCCGGGCCTGAAGGCGGCGACGCTCAGCCGGGGGCGAGGGTGGTGACGGTGCCCGCGCCGCCCTTGAACTTCAGGGCGCCGTCGGCCGAATCCACGTAGAGGACGCCGCCGTGGGCGGGAGTAGCCGGCTCGGCCTGGGGCGTGAGGGCCAGCAACCCGTCCAGGTTCAGCTGGCCGTCGTTGTCCGGCGAGGGCACCACCGTTTCCACGCCGGTCAGGCCGTTGTTCTCCAGGTCCAGGGTGGCCGCGCCGTTCGCCTCCGGAGCGATCGAGATGATCGGGCTACTCGTCCCAGTCGTGACCGCGAGCCCAGTGCGCGTGGTCCCGCTGCCGTCCAGGTAGTTCAGCTTGACGAACGTGCCCGCGCCGCCGCGGGCGAGCAGTTCGAGATTGCCGCTGACCAGGGACGTGATGAAGGCCAGGTTGTCGATCGACTGGCCGTTGCCGGCCAGCTGGTTAACCAGGTGCGCGCTGACGATGCCGCCGTCGGACTGAAAGTGGGTTGTCACGAAAAGTAGCGTAGCAGCCACGGTTTGTCGTCGTAGGCTACTCAGATGACGGCCGGGTCCAGAGGTCACGCAGAAGCCAGGCCGCGGCCTTGGGCTGCCGGTCCCGGGTGAAGACTCCCTTGTGGTTGCCGCCCGGCCGGTGCACGGCCTGCGCGGTGGCGAAGTCCGCGAAGTTCCACACGTGCTCGCCGATGACCTCGGGGATCCGCCGGAACACCCGCGCGGACATCGCGATCAGCGCCGTCTGGTAGTCCTCGGACCACATGACGGGCGGCAGGGCGTGCAGCCCGGCGAGGGCGTCGGCCCCGAACTCGGTGACCACGATGGGCTTGCCGTGCCGGGCCCAGGCCCGCAGCTCGGCCTCCAGGTCCGCCTCGGCCGACTCCAGGTCACCGGGATCGGCGTACCAGCCGTAGTAGCGGTTCACGCAGACCAGGTCGAACAGGTCGGTGACCACGTCGGCGTCGGGCGGTGCGGTCGCGACGTTGGCGAAGCAGACCGGGCGGCTCGGGTCCAGTTCCCGCGCGGCGGCGGCCAGCGGCGCGAAGTAGTCGCGGGCGGCCGCCTCGGCGGTGTCCGGCTCGTTCGCGATGGACCAGGCGATCACGCTGGCATGGTTGCGGTCCCGGGTGATCAGCTCCCGGACGGCGGCCAGATGCGCGGCGGCAGCCTCCTCCCCGATGACCCCGGGGCCGAAGGTCCGCGCCCCGGGATCGCCCATGTTGCCCAGGCTCAGGTGCAGGCCGACCGCCGGGGCCTCGTCGATCACCAGCAGGCCCTGCCGGTCGGCGTAGTCGAGGACCTCCTCGGCGTACGGGTAGTGCGAGGTCCGGAACGAGTTGGCCCCGATCCAGCGCAGCAGCGCGAAATCGCGCACCATCCGGGCATCGTCGTGGCCCTTGCCGTGCAGCACGCCGTCCTCGTGCATACCGAAGCCGCGGAGCCGGACCGGCTCCCCGTTGAGCAGCAGCCGGGCCCCGTCGACCTGGACGGTCCTCACGCCCACCGGCAGCGAGTACTCGTCGTCGCCGTGCCGGGCGTCCAGGCGGTACAGGTACGGGTCGCCGGGGCTCCACGGCCGGGCCTGGGGCACGGCCAGGACGCCGTCCGGGCCAGCGCCCCCGGCCACCACGGCCCCGGCCGCGTCCCGGAGCAGCACCGATGTCGGGCCGGCCCCGGCCACGTCGAGGTGGTAAGTCACCTGGCCAGCCGCGGTCCCGGGGTCGTACCCGGTGCCGAGCGCCAGGTCGGCGATATGGCTGCGGGGGGTGGAGTAGAGCCACACCGACCGGTGCAGCCCCGCGTAGTTGAAGAAGTCGTGGAAGTACCGCAGCCTCGTGCGTCCCGCCGCGGTGCGGGACGCCACGCCGGGCGGGATGGTGGCCATGCTGAGCTCGCTGCCGACCCGCACCGTCACCCGCAGCAGCTCACCGCCGCGGACCAGATCGGTCACCTCGGCCTCGAACGGGGTGTATCCGCCGGCGTGCTCAGCGACCTGGGTGTCCCCGGCCCAGACCGTGCCGTGATGGGTGGCGGCGTCGCAGCGCAGCACGATGCGCCGGTCCTGCCACGTCGCGGGCACCCGGACGTCGCGCTGGTACCACACGTCGCCCACGTGCTCGCGCTCCGCCGCCTCGGTCACGAGGTCGTTGTAGCTGGCCGGGACGGCCATCTCCCGCGCGCCCGGCAGCGGCTCCTGCCACCAGCGGCCGGCCGTGCCCTCGCCCCCGGTGTCGAACCGGAACCGCCACAACCCGTCGAGGCGGCGGCAGTCCCGGCTGCGGCTGTCCCGTGGTGCCAGCATCGCTAGCCCAGCTCCTTCCGGTAGACGGCGGCATAAGGCTAGGGCCTGCGCTCAGGGTTTGGCGGAGAAGATCTCGCGGACCTCGCGGGCCGCGTAGAAGACGAGCACGTAGCCGGACGCCGGGTCCGCCCACCACCAGCCGAACCCCGCGTTGAGCGTCAGCCCGAGCAGGACGGCGGCGGCAAGGATGCCGTCGATCAGCGTCACCCGGCCCTCGGTCCGCAGCACCGTGTTACCCAGCGCCCG
>JAOPYP010000057.1 GCA_025964635.1 Actinomycetes bacterium
GCGCAGCGAGATCTTCGCCTGCTCCCGTTGCTCCTTGATGTACTCACCGATGGAGCTCACTCGCATTGGACTCACCTATGCAGTGAATCAAAAGGTGCTTGCTTTTGCAAACGCCCAGCAAGCACCCCAGACCCGGCCCGGCGGGAGACGGGGCGTAGTGGGGTGGACGGCCTGGAAGCCTGGGGCCGGGCGGCCCGGCGCGCTCAGCCGGTAAGCGTGGCGCGGACCACGCCGGCGGCCCGCCGCGCTCAGCCGGGCAGCGTGGCGCGGACGACGCCGACGGTCCGGCTCCCGCCCAGCACCGTGACGGCGCCGATCTCGTCCAGCGCCGAGTCCGGCACTCCTGGCCTGGTGGTCACGCCCAGCCGCCGCAGCAGCGCGACGGTGACCGGCTCCCGGGCCCGGGCCGACCCATCCTCGATCTTGAACGCCGCCGCGCGCCCGTCGGCCAGCGCGAACGCCTGCACGCCCTCCGCCCCGGCCTTGACCAGCAGGCCCGGGACCGTGGCCATCAGGGCCCGCTCCGGGCGCAGGCTCCCCGACGTCCATTCCGGGTGGGCCCGCATCGCGTCGGCCACCCGCCGCTCAGGCGTTCCCGGCGGCGCGATGACCATCGCCTGGAACGCCCGAGTTAGGCCGGCCAGCGACAGCGCGAACACGGGGGCGCCGCACCCGTCCACCCCCACCGCCGCGGACTGCTCCCCGGCCAGGCCCTCGAGGGCCTGGCGGAGCGCGACTTGGAGCGGATGAGCGGGATCCGTATACGTATCCGTGGGCCATCCGGCAACTACGCAGGTAGCGAGCATGGCCGCGTGCTTGCCGGAGCAGTTCATGTGTACCCGGTCGGGCTCCCCGCCCTCGCGCAGGTACTCCCGCTGGAACACCTCTTCCCGGGGCAGCGCGCGCGGGCACTGCAGGTCGTCCTCGGTCAGTACGGCCCGGGCCAGGATCTTCCGCACCCCGTCGACGTGGAAGTCCTCACCCGAGTGACTGGCCGCGGCCAGCGCGAGCAGCTCACCATCCAGGTCGAGCCCGCAGCGCAGCATCCCGGCGGCCTGCATCGGCTTGTTCGCCGAGCGCGGGAAGATCGGCGCGTCCCCCGGGCCGGCGGCCAGCTGCGGCGCCCCGTCGGCTCCGATCATCCGCAACGAAACGCGGTGCCGCGACTCGACGAACCCCGACCGGACCACCTCGGCGAGGATGGGTTCAGTGACGGCTGCTCACCCCCAGCATGTCCCGCGCCTCGTCGGGGGCCAGCGGCGGCCGCTGGGCCAGCCCGGCGAGGGTGGCCGCCCGCTCGACGAGTTCGGCGTTCCGGGCCACGGGCCGGCCCCGGGCGAACGTGGTGGTGTCCTCCATGCCGACCCTCAGGTGGCCGCCCGCGCCGAGCGCGCCCAGCAGCACCGGCAGCGTGGTCCGCCCGATCCCGGTGGCGGACCACGTCGCGCCGTCGGGTAGCGCGGCCACCGCGGCCACCAGGGCGGCCACCGTGCCCGGCATGCCGCCGGGCACGCCCATCACCAGGTCGCAGTGCACGTGCCCGCCGTGCGGCGGGCCCAGCTCGTCCAGCAGCCGGTGCAGCGTGGCCGCCTGCCCCAGGTCGAACAGCTCGAACTCCGGCACCACCCCGGCCGCCTGGGTCCGCGCGTAGAGCTCGCGGATGAACGGCCAGGGGTTGGCAAACACCTCGTCGCCGAAATTGACCGTGCCGCAGGTCAGGGAGCAGGCGTCGGGCGCCGCCTCGAGCACCGCGAGCCGGTCGTCGAAGCTGTCCGTGACGGCGCCGCCGGTGGACAGCTGCACGATCAGGTCGGTGCTCTCGCGCAGCGCCTGCACGGTGTCCTTGAGCCGGCCCAGGTCCAGGGTCGGCCGCGCCCGGCCGTCCCGGATGTGAACGTGGATCACCGCGGCGCCGGCGGCCCGGCATTCCACCGCGGTCGTGGTCAGCTCGTCCAGGGTGACCGGCAGCGCCGGGACAGACGCCTTCTCGGATTCCGCACCGGTCGGCGCCACCGTGATGAGCGTGCCCGGCCGGGCGGGTGCGGGACGGTTGGAAGTCATGTCGGGCAGCATGCATCCTCGGTCGAGCCCGCGTCCAGCGCCGTGGCCTGCGGCGCGGCTAGCAGGTGGGTGGGTGGGTGGTCAGCGGCTGGTGCTCAGCCGGGGAGCGGTAAGCCCGAACCGGGCCGGCGGTGAGCTGGCCGGGGCAGGGGAAGGGCTGCCCGGAGGCGGGCCCGCCGGCGCCGCGCCCGCGGGGGCCTCCCCGGGGGCGGCCAGATTGGACCGGGCAAACTCCAGCGCCTCGGCCAGGTCCGCCTGCCGTGCCTCCTGGGTCGGCGCGCGGAATGTCTTGACCTCCAGCACGATCAGCCCCTGGTAGTCCTCGGCGGCCAGCCGGTGCAGCAGCGGCGCGCACGGCTGGGTACCCCGCCCGGGGACCAGGTGCTCGTCACGGTTGGGCACCCCGTTGCCGTCGGCCAGGTGCACGTGGGAGAGCCGGGGGCCGAGCTCGTCAGCCATGGCGAGCGCGTCCGACCCGGACACGGCCGTGTGCGACAGGTCCAGGGTGATGTGGGGATAGTCCATCGGGACCGGGTTCCAGGACGGGGCGTACGGCGCGATCTCGGCGCCCCTCGCCCGCAGCGGGAACATGTTCTCCACCGCGAACACCACGTCAGTCTCGTCCTGCATCCGGGCCAGGCCGGCCCCGAAGTCCCGGGCGTACTCCCGCTGCCAGCGGAACGGGGGGTGCACCACGACCACCCGCGCGCCGAGCTGCTCGGCCACGTCCTTGGCCCGGACCAGCTTGCCCCACGGCTCGCGCCCCCACACCCGCTGGGTGATCAGCAGGCAGGGCGCGTGCACCGCGAGGACCGGGACGCCGTGATAGTCGGCGAGTCGGCGCAGGACATCCACGTCCTGGCTGACCGCGTCCGCGGTGACCATCACCTCGACCCCGTCGTAACCCAGGCGTGCCGCGACCTCGAACGCATCCGGCGTCCGGTCCGGGTAGACCGACGCGGTCGATAGCGCCACCAGGCGTCGCGGCGCTGTGCCCGCTTGGCTCACCGTGGCTCCTTCCGCACTCTGCGGCGGACCGTATCCCCGGGTCCCCCGGGCGTCGATCCGCCTTGGCCAGTTTATGCGGCGGGCCGCGCTCAGTTGCTCACCGCAGGGGGCGCAGGAGTGTCGCTGCCCGGGAGTGTCGCCGGCCCCCGCTGTCGGTGCCTGCGGGTAGCGTCCGGGCCATGGCGAAGTCCTCGGCGGGCCCGGCGTTCCAGTGCGCGGAATGCGGGTGGCGCACCACCAAATGGTCGGGCCGCTGCGGCGAGTGCCAGGCCTGGGGCACGGTCCAGCAGGTCGCCGCGTCCAGGGTGGGCCGGGCGGCCGGCTTCGGCAGCGCCGCCCTGGCGGGCCTGGGCGGCGCTGGCCTGGGCGCTGGCCTGGGCGGTGCTGGCCTGGGCGACGGGAGCCTCGCCGGTGCAGGCCTGAGCGGGCCACCGTCCGCCCTGGCCCCGGCCAGCCCGGCACTGCCCATCGGCGAGGTCGACGCCAGCGCCGCCGGGGCCCGCCCGACCGGGCTGAACGAACTGGACCGGGTGCTGGGCGGCGGCCTGGTGCCCGGGGCGGTGGTGCTGCTGGCCGGCGAACCGGGCGTGGGCAAGTCCACCCTGCTGCTGGAGGCGGGCAGCCACGCTGCCGAGGTGGGCCCGGTCCTGTACATCACCGGCGAGGAATCCGCCGCGCAGGTGCGGCTGCGGGCGGACCGGGTCGGCGCCGTGGCCGGGAACCTCTACCTGGCCGCGGAGACCGACCTGGCCACGCTGCTCGGCCACGTGGCGGCGGTGCGGCCCCAGTTGCTGATCGTCGACTCGGTGCAGACCATCACGATGGAGGGGGTGGATGGCACCCCCGGCGGGGTCAGCCAGATCCGCGCGGTCACCGCGGCCCTCATCGCGGTGGCCAAGCAGCACGCGCTGACCACCATGCTGGTCGGGCACGTGACCAAAGACGGCTCCATCGCCGGCCCGCGGGCCCTGGAACACCTGGTCGACGTGGTGCTGCACTTCGAGGGTGACCGGCACGCCCAGTTCCGCATGGTCCGGGCGGTGAAGAACCGTTACGGCCCGACCGACGAGATCGGCTGCTTCGATCTTGGCGAGTCGGGGATCACCGAGCTGCCCGACCCGAGCGGGCTCTTCCTCACGCACCGGCAGAACGCGGTGCCCGGCACGTGCGTGACCGTGACCCTGGAAGGCCGCCGCCCGCTGCTCAGCGAGGTGCAGACGCTGGTGGCGCCGTCCACCCTGGACATCCCCCGCCGGGTCACCTCCGGGCTGGACGCGTCCCGGGTCGGCATGGTCCTCGCGGTGCTGTCCCGGCGCGCCGACCTCAAGCTGGGCAAGCAGGACGTGTACGCGGCCACTGTGGGCGGGGTCCGGCTCGGCGAGCCGTCCGTGGACCTGGCCGTGGCGCTCGCCCTGTCCAGCGCGGTGGTGAACCTCAGCGTGCCCGGCTCAGTGGTGGCGATCGGCGAGGTGGGCCTGGCCGGCGAGGTCCGCCGGGTCACCGGGGTGCAGCGCCGGCTCGGGGAGGCGGAACGGATGGGGTTCCGGCTGGCGATCGTTCCCGCGGGCTCGGCCGCAGCCGGCACCTCCGGGGGGATCGAAGTGCGGGAGGTCGAGGACATCCGGGCGGCCATGGCCGCCGCCTTCGGCGGCTGATTGTCGGCCGGTGACCTGGAGCCGTCGATACACTGGGCCCGTCCAGCAACCTCCGGGGGTTCTGTGCCGCCAACCGACAAGGACCGGGACGCCACAAGCAGGAACGTCAGAAACAGGGACATCACAAGCAGGGACGTCATAGGCAGGGACGTCGGAAGCGGGGACGCCGGAAGCACGGACGTCAGAAGCAGGGACGCCCGAATCAGGGACGAGCGCCGCTGGGCCGCCCTCGCCGCGCTGGCCCCGGGCACCATGCTCCGTGACGGGCTGGAGCGCATCCTGCGCGGGAACACCGGCGCACTGATCGTCCTGGGTGACGGGCCCGCGGTGGACGAGGTGTGCTCCGGCGGTTTCGAGCTGCGGGTGCCGTTCTCCGCGACCCGGCTGCGCGAGCTGGCGAAGATGGACGGCGCCATCGTGCTCGACGCGGGAGCCGGGTACATCGTCCGGGCCGCGGTGCACCTGGTCCCCGACCCCACGCTGCCGACGGATGAGTCGGGCACCCGGCACCGGACCGCGGAGCGGGTCGGCATCCAGACCGGCTGCCCGGTGATCTCGGTCAGCAAGTCCATGCGGATCATCGCCCTGTACCTGGACGGGGCCCGCTACGTGCTGGAGGATTCGGCGGGGATCCTGTCCCGGGCCAACCAGGCCCTGGCCACGCTGGAGCGGTACAAGCACCGGCTGGACGAGGTCTCGGGGACGCTGACCGCGCACGAGATCGAGGATCTGGCGACCGTGCGCGACGTGACCGTGGTCGCCCAGCGGCTGGAGATGGTCCGGCGCATCGCGGGCGAGATCGAGGGATACAAGATAGAGCTGGGCACCGACGGGCGGCTGCTCGCGCTCCAGCTGGACGAACTCATCGCGGGCAGCGACTTCGAGCGGCAGCTGGTGGTACAGGATTACCTGCCGGCGGCGTCCGGCATGGACCCGGACGCCCAGGTCGGCGAGGTGCTCGATGAGCTGGGCCGGCTTTCCCCGGAAGACCTGCTGGACATGGCGACGGTGGCCACGGTCCTGGGCCTTGGCGGGTCGGGCGACCTGGACGAGCCGGTCGAGCCCCGGGGATACCGCCTGCTGGCCAGGGTCCCGCGGCTGCCCCGGCCGGCGGCGGAACGGCTGGTGGCGCACTTCGGCGGGCTGCACAAGGTGCTGGCGGCCAGCGTGGCCGAACTGCGGGCGGTCGACGGCGTGACCGAGCCGCACGCACGCGCGGCCCGGGAGGGCCTGTCCCGGCTGGCCGAGGTGACCCTGCTGGAGAAGTACTCCTGATCCGTCAGGGGCCCTTGAGCACGAAGGTCATGGACCGGCTGCTCAGCTTCCCGCTGTAGGCAGTGGCGGTGTAGGTACCGGGCCGGACGGCCCGGTGGGGGGCCCGGCAGCCCGGGGCGGAGGTCTTCCGGTTCCAGGTGATCTGCACCGCGGCGGGCACTCCCCGGGCCAGCGTAGTGGCCCGGGCGGCTGCCCCAGCGCAGTCCGCGGAGTCCCAGACCTGGTGCTTCCCGCCCGCCTGGATCACGATGTGCAGGTGGGCGCCGCCGAGGTCGGCCGTGCAGCGGCCATGGGCGGTGGACACCACGTCGACGCTGAACTGCGGCCTTGTGTGCACCTGGTAGCTGTACCGGGCCGAGAACAGGCTCAGGACCAGGTCGGCGTGGGGGCAGGCACCCGTGACGCGGGCGGCCGCGGTCTTCCGGCCGCGCTTTCCGGCCGGGTGCCGCTTCGCGGACGATGACGGGCTGGGCGTGGGTGTCGCTGCCGAGGACGGGGTCGCGCCCGCCGTGCTGCCCGGCGTCGCGGACGCCGGCGGGCTGGAGCGCTGAGCGGAGTGCTGCCTGGTCGTCTGGGACAGGTCCGTGGCCTGCCTGGTGGGGCCGCCGCCCAGCGCGCCATTCACGGTCCAGGTGACGAGCGCGAGCATGCCAAGGCCGGCCGCCAGTGCGATGACCCGGCGCCGCCAGTAGACGTTGACCTGACCTGCGGTTTTGGGCGGATCAGCGGAACTGCGAGGCATGCGAGCAGTATGCGCCGGAAGCCCTCGCTGATCTTGCCGACCCGCCGGAGGAGCGCGGCATTGTTCCAGGTCAGCGAGGGATTCCGAAGCACTTTGGGCAGACCCGTGCGGGATCCTCCGGTAAACCCGCACCCGCCCGTCAACTTGCCCGCCCGGGCTGCCCGGGGCACGTGCGGGTCATGCGAGGATCGAGGCGTCATGGCGATTGCGGACCCAGTCACTCGGGGCACGGTGACTCCGGGCACGGTGACTCCGGGCACGGTGTTTCCCGACACGGTGTTTCCGGACACGGTGACTCCACGCAGCGGGGCAATCCTGGACTGGTACGCCGCTCATCAGCGGGACCTGCCCTGGCGCCGGCCCGATGCCACGCCGTGGGCCGTCCTGGTCAGCGAGATCATGCTGCAGCAGACGCCGGTGGCCCGGGTGCTGCCGGTGTACGCGGCCTGGCTGGCCCGGTGGCCGTCACCCGCCTCGCTGGCCGCGTCCCCGGCCGGGGACGCGGTGCGAGCCTGGGGACGCCTCGGCTACCCCCGCCGGGCCCTCCGGCTGCACGCCACGGCGCAGGCCCTGGTGGAGCGGCACGGCGGGCAGGTCCCGGCGTCGGCGGACGCACTGCGGGCGCTGCCCGGCATCGGCTCCTATACGGCCGCCGCAGTGGCCAGTTTCGCGTTCGGGCAGCGGCACGCGGTGCTGGATACGAACGTGCGCAGGGTGCTGGCCCGGCTGGTGAGCGGCCGCGAGCTGCCGTCAGCCAGCCCGTCGGCGGCCGAGCGGAGGCTGGCCGAGTCGCTGCTGCCGGAGCCGCCCGCGGTGGCCGCGCGGTGGTCGGTGGCGGTGATGGAGCTCGGCGCCCTGGTCTGCACCGCCGCCCGGCCACGATGTGCCAGCTGCCCGGTGGCGGCCAGCTGCGCGTGGCGCCGGGCCGGCCACCCCGCGGACGGCGGTCCACGGCGGACCCAGAAGTACGCGGGCACGGACCGCCAGTGCCGCGGGCGGCTGCTGGCGGTGCTCCGCGACTGTGCGGGCCCGGTGCCGGGCTCCCAGCTCGAGGCGGCCTGGGCGGACCAGCTGCAGCGCAGCCGCGCCCTGGACGGCCTGGTGGCCGACGGCCTGGTGGATCCGCTGCCGGACGGGCGGTTCGCGCTGCCCGGAACGCACCCGGTCCCCGGAACGCACTGACGGCCCGGAGAGCACCCGGCCCCTGGAAGGCACTGACGGCCCGGAGAGCACCCGGGTGCCCGGAACGCACTGACGGCCCGGAAGCGCCCTGGAAGGCATTCGCTGACGGAACGCGCTGAGCGGCGGCCCCAAAGGGACCGCCGCTCAGCGTTCGTGCTATCTAATGCCGGTGGACCTGGTCAGTCCTGCGGCGGGGCGGTGGCCCCCCGCTCGACCACGGCACCACTGCCGACCTCTTCGGGCACGGCATCCGGCACGGCGTCCGGCTTGGGCACGCCCTTGAACGTGAACTGCGCTTCCTCGCCCGTGCCGCCCTCGGCGTCCACGATGACGATCTGGCCCGCCTTGAGCTCACCGAACAGGATCTTCTCCGACAGGGCGTCCTCGATCGACCGCTGGATGGTGCGCCGCAGTGGCCGCGCCCCGAGCACCGGGTCGTAGCCGCGCACGGCCAGCAGCGCCTTAGCGTCCGGACGCAGTTCCAGGCCCATGTCCCGGTCCCGGAGCCGCTCGTCCACCTTGGCGATCATCAG
>JAOPYP010000131.1 GCA_025964635.1 Actinomycetes bacterium
GGGGGCGCCGGGGTCCCGCCAGCCGGTGCGGGACCGCCGGTCGCGCTCGGGCGGTCCCGAAGGTCCCTGCCGTCCGGCCCATAGGTACGGGCCAGTGATCTGGTCGCGCGATCCAGATCAGCGTCCCGACCTCGGGCTGAACAGGGAGAACATGCTGCCGTTGGGGTCGGTGACGTAGGCGATGACCATGCCGTCCTCCAGCGTCATCGGCGCGACGACGACCTTGCCGCCGAGTTCCTCGCTCCGGGCCGCGGTCGCCGCGACGTCCGGCACCTGGACCACGAAGACCGCGTACGGCGGGATGTTGGCGCCGGTGTTGAAGATGCCGCCGGACGGGCGATCAGCCCCCGGTGCGGTGATCATGGTGTACGTCCCGTCGGGCGCGAACGACCAGCCGAACAGCGGGCCGTAGAAGGCCTTGGCCGCCTCGACGTCCGGGGCGCCGATCTCGAACCAGGACACGGTATTAGCTGCGGACATGATTTCCTCCATCAGGTGACGTTGCCGATAACGCCACCCTGGCCGGCGTCCGCGACACCCTTATGTCGGTGTTTCCCGCCGACTTCCCGTGCGGTCAGACCCGCAAGTCGGGACGGCGGACGATGGCGTCCGGGATGTCCACGTCAAGGTCGCGGTAGGACCGCGGGGACGCCGGCTCGCCGGTGTCCCCGGCGGCCAGGATGCGGTCCACCCGGAAGGCCCGGGCCCCGCGCCGCAGCCGGCACCAGGCCATCAGGTACCACTCGGTCCGGGTGGCCGCGAACGCGACCGGCTCGACGTCCCGGATCGTCTCGCGGTCGCGCCGGTCCCGGTAGGTGATCCGCAGCACGTGCCGCGCGGTGATCGCCTCCTGGATCGCCAGCGGGACGGTGGCGGCGGGCGGCGGGCCCCACCGCCGGGCGGCCCGCTCCCGGGCGGGCAGCTCCCGATCCGGCTGCTGCCCAGCGGCCCGCTCCCGAAGCGGCCCCTCCCCGTCGGCCCGCTCCCCGTCGGCCTGCTCCCCATCGGCCCGCTCCCCATCGGCCCGCTCCCGGTGCGGCTTCTCCCCGTCCGGCCGCTCCCGGGCCGGCGCCTCCCGGTCCCGCTCCCCCGGCCGGACCCCGGACGCCTGGCGCTCGCCAGGCCGGGCCGCGCCGATCAGCCGGACCCGGTCCATCAACTCCCCCGCCTCCGCCGTCTGCGCCGCTGAGGCGGTGGCCAGCACCTTGCGCAGCGCGCTGCGGGTGGCCGCGGCGAACGGCGTACCCTCCTCCCGGGCCAGCGACACCGCGATCGCGACCATCTCGGCCGCGGTGAAGTTCAGCGGCGGCAGGGTCAGGGTCGTGTCGATGGCGTAGCCGCCACGCCGCCCGGTCTCCGCGTAGATGGGCACCCCGGATTCCTGCAGGGCCAGGATGTCCCGCTCGATGGTGCGCGTGCTGACTTCGTAGCGCTCAGCCAGCTGCCGCGCCGACCGGGGCCGCGGCGCCACCGCCCGCAGCTCCTCGACCAGCGCGTAGAGCCGATCGGTCCGGTTCATGCCCGGGATGCTATCCCCGGGCACTGACAGTCCGGCGCCCGCCCGCTCCTCGCCTCCCGCTCGTTTCGGCCCCGACGCGCGGGGGAAGCCAGTGAGCGACCGGAGGTGACAGTCATGGACCTGCAGTTCCTGCGGCCGCTGTACGAGGACTTCGGCGGCTACGTGTCGGTGTACCTGGATACCTCGCTGGACGGGGAGGACCCGGGGCGCGCGGTCGACCTGCGCTGGCGGTCGGCCCGTGAGCGGCTGGCCAGCGACGGGGCCGACGAGGCCACGCTGGACGCGCTGGCCGCCGTGCTGACCGGCCGGGGTGCGCCCGGGCGGGCCGCGTTCGGCCGCGGCGGCGAGGTGGTGCTGACCGAGCCGCTGCCGCACCCGCCACGCCGGGAGATCGCCCGGCTGGCGCCGCTGCCGCACGTGATGCCGCTGCTCGCGCAGCGCCGCCCGCACGTCCCGCACCTGCGCGTGATGGCCCGGCACGACGGCGGCGAGATCGAGTCCGTCACCGCCGGAGGCACCGCACACGAGGAGGAGGTGTCCGGGACGGGCTGGCCGGTGCACAAGACCAAAGGCGGCGGCTGGTCGCAGCTGAGGTACCAGCGCAGCACGGAGGAAGCGTGGGAGACCAACGCCAAGGAGCTCGCCGGGCGGGTGACCGCGGAGGCCCGCGGGGTGGGCGCCGGGCTCATCGTGGTGGCCGGTGACCCGGTGTCCCGGACGCTGCTGGTCCGCCAGCTCGGCCCCGACCTCGCCGCGATCACCGTGGTCATCGAGCGGGAAGTCACCGCGGACAGCGAGCAGGCCGCGCGGGCCGCAGACCAGGCGGTGGCCGAGCACGTGGAGCGCCAGGCCCGGGAGCGCTTCGAGCACTGGCGCACCCAGCTGGCCAACGACCGCGGGGTGGCCGGCCTGGCCGCGGCCATGGCCGCGCTGCGTGACGGCGGGGTCGCCGAGCTGCTGCTGGCCGATCATCCCGAGTCGGCCGCGGCCGCATGGATCGGGCCGGGCGGGACCGATCTGGCCTCCGCCGCGGCGGAGCTGACCGAGCGGGGGGTCCAGGAACCGGTGACCGACCGGGCCGACGCCGCGCTGTCGCGTGGCCTGGCGACCACCGACGCCCGGTTGTACTTCCTGCCCGGGGACCTGGCCACCGGGGCCGAGGCCCCGCAGGATGGCGTCGGCGCGACGCTGCGCTTCCCCCGGGACGCCATCGGCTGACCCGCGGTCGCCGGTGCACTCACGGCGTGTCCGGGCACCCGTTACGCTGAGACACGCGTGCAATCGTCATCGCTAGGGCATAAGTGCTGGCGAAACCAGGCAATTCGCGTCGTGAACTCCGGGCGGGGAGGCACCTGATGCGGCACGAAGATACGGGTACCGTCCCCGAGACGGACACCGATCTCACTCTCACCGAGCGGGTCGCCGCGGCCCGGTCCCTGCTCGCGGATAACACTGAACGGCTGGCTGCGACCGCTGAGCGGCTGCGGACCACCCGCAGTTCTCTCGCATCCGGGCGGAGCCGGCGGGAACTGCTGCGCGAGTCGGCCTACGCCCGGCTCCGGGCCCAGCTGGAGACCATGCCCGTGATCGAGCAGGCCAAGGGCATCCTCATCGCCCAGACGGGCTGCTCTCCCGAGGAGGCCTTCGCCCTGCTCCGCCAGGCGTCCCAGCGGAGCAATGTCCGGGTCAGCGAGCTGGCGGCCAGCATCGTGGACCGGGCCGTGACCAAGGGCCGGCCGCGCCCGGCGGAGCCCCCGGGCTAACCGGGGCCAGGGTTAACCAGATCAGGGCGCGGGCTCGCGCGGCACGGCGTCCATGACCAGGATCACGCCGTGGGTCGTCCCGGCCCCGGCGAGCTGCCTCAGGCTGACCGTGCACTCGATGGGGCGGCCGCGCCGGTTCACCGCGGGGCAGGTGAGCTGGTCGTACCCGGCCCGGTCCGCCAGCAGGCTGCGGATGGGGCCGCGGAGGCTCTCCACCGGGAAGCCGATGTCCAGATTCAGGAAGTGCTGGTTCAGCACCTCGTCGCTGCGCAGCCCCCACAAGTCCTCGGCCTGCCGGTTCCAGGCCCGGACTTCCATCTCCGTGCCCAGCACTACCACCGCGGACTGGAGGCTGCCCAGGATCGACCCGAGGAACTGGTTGAGCTCGGTGACCTCGGCGCTGCGGTCCCTCAGCTCGTTGTTGATGGTCTCCAGTTCCTCGTTGGTGGACTGGAGTTCCTCGTTCATCGTCTCGAGCTCCTCGTTGGTGGAGTGCAGCTCCTCGTTGGTGGTCTCGAGCTCCTCGTTGGTGGACTGGAACTCCTCGTTGGTGGTCTCCAGCTCCTCCACCGTGGACTGCAGTTCCTCGTACGCGGTTTTCAGCTCAAGCCGCGAATCGTCCAGCTCCGTCTGCAGATTCTGGTACCGGCTGGCGTCCAGGAACGAGATCACCAGCCCGGACGGCCCGTCCAGCGGCGCGACGATGATGTCCAGCGCCCGCACCTCGTCCTGGCCAGCCCACGGCACGTCGTAGATGGCCATCGGGCGCCGCTCGCGCTGCACCCGCTCGATGGGCGTGCGCAGGTCGGCCGGCCGCCGGTACAGCTCGGCCTCGCGCAGGTGACGGCCCAGTTCCGTGGATCCGATGGAGAACATCCGGCGGGCCGCCCGGTTGGCATGCGCGATGTTCCCGCTGGCGTCCAGCATCACCTGGGCCACCACGTTCTGCTCGAACAGCGCCTCCGGGGGCCGGTGGCCGTCGGAGTGCGCCGGGCCATCCGTCCGTGCCGGCGGCGCCGGCGTCGCGGCCACCAGGTCGGCCACGGCGCCCTCCTTGCGCAGGATGTGCTGGGGCAGGTTCACGACCTCGAACATCTGGGTCCTGGTCATCAGGGCCTCGGATCTGCCGAGGAACAGGTACCCGCCGGGGTTGAGCGCGAACTGGAAGCTGGCCAGGATCTTGGCCTGCACCTCGGCGGTGAAGTACATCAGAGTGTTCCGGCAGGTCAGCAGGTCGATCCGGGAGATAGGCGGGTCCTGAACCAGGTCATGCCGCCCGAAAATCAGGGCCCGGCGCAGGTCGCCGCGGAACACCCCGTCCTCGCCGTCGCTGTCGAAGAAGCGCTGCGTCCGCCCGACCCCGAACGCGTCCACCACGGCCTGGTAGCGGTAACGCCCGCGCCGGGCGTCCGCCAGGGCGTCCTCGTCGGCGTCGGTGGCGTAGATCTTCACCGACTGGCGGAACCGTTCCTCGCCGAACGCCTCGGCCAGCAGCACCGCGAGCGAGTACACCTCCTCGCCGGACGCGCAGCCCGCCGACCACACCCGCACCGGCTCGCCCGGGCCCGTGTCCTTCACGATCCGCGGGATCACCGTCTCCTCGAGCGCGGTCCACGCTTCCCGGTCGCGCAGGAAGGCGGTGACGTTGATCAGGATCGTGTTGAACAGGTCCGCGAACTCGCCCGGATTGGCCTCCAGGATCTCCGTGTAGCGCTGGTAGTCATCGACGTCGAGGGCCTGCATGCGCTTGACGATGCGCCGGGTCAGGCTGGCCCGCTTGTAGCCGCGGAAGTCGAAGTTCCGCCGCTCCTTGACGTACTCGAGCAGGGTCTCCAGCTCGCCGTCTTCAGGCGGGGTCGCCATCGGGTCTCCATCGGGCAACGTGGCGTGCGGTCGTGACGAGGTCGCTGATCACCTCCCTGCCGAGCTTAGCCTGGCGATCTCCTACGGCTGCGGCAGTGCTGCTTCCCCGTCCCGGTCGGCGAGCCACGTGCCGACCCGGCTGGCCAGCTCGGACAGGGGCGCGATGAGCTGGGGATCCGCCTGCTCGATCGCAGCGCGGGGCATGCCGGGGAACAGGGCCTCGGCCGGATCCTGCACCAGGGCCAGGCCGCCCGCCCGGCCTACCGCGGCCAGCCCGGCCGCCCCGTCGTCCATGGTGCCGGACAGGACCATGCCGCAGCACGCCGCCCCGAAGGCCCCGGCCGCGCTGCGCAGCAGGACGTCCGCGGACGGACGGTGCCCGTGGTCCCGCGGATCGGCCAGCACGCGGGCCCGGCTTTCAGACACGGCCAGGTGCCGGTCCGGTGGCGCGACCAGGATGACCCCTCCGGCCAGCGGCTCACCATCGGCTGGGTGGCGGGCCGGCAGCGGCCCCGCGCGGGACAGGATCTCCGGGAGCACGGTGGGGCCGGCCGGCGGGATGTGCAGGACGACGAGGACCGCCGCCGGAAAGTCCCCGGGCAGCATGGACACCAGCGCCCGGAGGGCCTCAACCCCGCCAGCAGACGCTGCGACGGCCACGACGGCCGGAGGCCCGGCCGTCGGCTGCTCGGTCGTGATACCGCCTCCTATGCCGCCGGGAATCAGGAAATGCATTCCTCCAGCACCACGCCGGGCGTCGCGTCCCAGCCGAGAATCTGCAGCAGCCGCTGCAGGTGCCCCGGCAGATGGGCGAGCACGATCTGCTCGATGGCGCCCTGGCCGCAGCCTGTCCCGCTCGCCAGGGAAATGATGGCCCGCAGCCCGGCCACGTCGCAGTAGCGGACGTGGGCCAGATCGATCTGGATCCGGCGTTCTCCGCCCCGGGAGGCCCGGGCCAGGGCCTCGGTGAGGCAGGGATACGTCGATTCGTCGATGTCACCCGCGAGCTGAAGCACCGGCGGAGGCCAGGTGAACGAGACCCGGAGGGGGCTGGCGCGGTCGTCCGGCGGGACCCGGGGCAGCCACGCGTTCCCCGGGGAGGCGGAGGCGCCCTCGCCGCGGCGGATCACCCGGGCGCCCGATGCCGCCGGGAAGGAGAACGTAGGGAATTCGCCACACGCCTGACCGGAAACCCAGCTGTTCACGTCAGCTCCGCAGCACTCAAGCGCAGTCGTCGGAGCTGGGTTGACAACTACCGCGGGTATTTCCCGACTGTACCCCGCGTACGGCGGCTAAACGGTGTCCCGCTGAAGGGCCCCGCCGGCGGACAGGAGCTCCCGGCGGCGGGCATGCGGCGGGAATAAGCACCGGGGGCGCGGGACTGCTACCGGACATGAGAGCGGTAGGAATCACCGAGTTCGGCGGGCCCGAGGCCCTGCACGTCGTGGAGCTTCCCGAGCCGCAGGCCGGCCCGGGCGAGATGCGGATCCGGGTCCGCGCGGCGGCGGTCAACCCGACCGACACCCTGATCCGCAGCGGGGCCCGCGCCCAGCAGCTGACGGACATCCCGCCGCCGTACGTGCCGGGCATGGACGTGGCCGGGGTACTCGACCAGATCGGCGAGGACGTGGCCACCGACCTGCGGATCGGCGAGCGCGTGATGGCCATCGTGGTGCCGTCGGGGTCGCATGGGGCCTACTCCGAGTTCGTGGTGGTCCCGGCCGGGTCGGTGGCCCGGGCGCCCGCCGGCGCGACGGACGCCGAGGCGGCCACGCTGCCGATGAACGGCCTGACCGTGCGGCTGGCCCTGGACGTGCTCGACCTCCAGCCCGGCCAGACGCTCGCGGTCAGCGGCGCGGCCGGTGCGGTGGGCGGCTACGCGGTCCAGCTGGGCAAGGCGGCGGGCCTGCGCGTGATCGCCGACGCGGCCCCCGGCGACGAGCAGCTCGTCAGGGAGCTGGGCGCCGACGTGGTCGTGCCCCGGGGCGATGACTTCGGCGCCCAGGTCCGGGCGGTGGTCCCGGAGGGGGCGGACGCCGTCATCGACGGCGCGCTCCTGGACCACCTGGCCATCCCCGCGGCGCGGGACGGCGGCCGGATCGCGACCGTCCGCGGGTTCCGGGGCACACAGGAACGCGGCACCACCTGCCATCCCGTGCTGGTCCGCAGCTACGCACGCGAGCAGGCCAAGCTCGACCAGCTGCGCCAGCAGGCCGAAGACGGCCAGATCACGCTGCGGGTGGCCGCGGCCTGGCCGGCGGATCAGGCCGCGGAGGCGCACCGCCGGCTCGAGGCCGGCGGGGTCCGGGGCCGGCTGGTCCTGGAGTTCTGACCGCGGCCGGCCAGTGCCGCACCTGCCCGGCACATCAACGCCAGAGCGCTGCTAGCTTTACCGGTCATGACTGAACCTGTGGTGACGGCTCCCCAGCGCGTCCTGGTCACCGGCGGAGCCGGTTTCGTGGGCGCGACCCTGGTCCGGCGGCTCGCCGGCAGCGGGCACTCGGTCCGCGTGTTCGACAACTATTCGGCCGGCAACCCCGCGTACCTGGACGGCGTGGGGGCTGAGCTGGTGGAGGGCGACATCCGCGACGCGGGGGCGCTCGACGCCGCGCTCGCCGGGATCGAGTCGGTCATCCACCTGGCCGCGGCCGGCTCGGTCGTGATGTCCGTGGCCGACCCGGTGATGAACTTCGAGGCCAACGTGCTCGGCACGTTCCGGGTGCTGGACGCGGCCCGGCGGGCCGGCCTGGAGCGGGTGGTCCTGGCCTCCACCGGCGGCGCGCTCATCGGCGACGCGCTGCCCCCGGTCAACGAGTTCTCGCTGCCCAAGCCGATCTCGCCGTACGGCGCGAGCAAGCTCGCCGGGGAAGGATACGCGCACGCCTTCGCCAAGTCCTTCGGGCTGCGCACGGTGGCGCTGCGGTTCGCCAACGTCTACGGGCCGTGGAGCGGGCACAAGAAGGGCGCGATGACCGTGTTCTTCCGGGCCCTGCACTCCGGCCAGCCCATCGTGATCTACGGCGACGGCACCTCGTCCCGGGACTACACCCACGTGGACGACATCGCCCGCGCGCTGCAGCTGGGGCTGGAGGGCGACGTGCCCGGCGGGACGGTCCTGCACATCGCCTCCGGCGTGGAGACCACCATCACCGAGCTGGCCGACCTGTGCCGGAACGCGGCGGGGAAGCCGGACCACCCGATCGAGTACCAGCCCCGGCGGGTCGGTGAGGTGGACCGCAACTTCGCCACCTACGACCTGGCCAAGCAGGTGCTCGGCTACACGCCCGGCATCAGCCGGCAAGATGGCATCGCCCAGACCTGG
>JAOPYP010000065.1 GCA_025964635.1 Actinomycetes bacterium
AACACTCAGGCGGCGGGACCGCTGCCCAGCTGGACGGTCGCGGTGTGCGACTGCCCGGCCTGGTCGGTCCACCCGATGCTGATGGTGTCACCCGGGTGGTGCTTGGCCAGGGCCGACGAGACGCCCGTGGAGGACGTGATCGTCTGGCCTGCCACCGACGTGATCACGTCGCCCTGGGTCAGCCCGGCCTGGGCGGCCGAGGACCCGGACACCACGCCGGCCACCGTGGCGCCGCTGGCGGTCGAACTGCCGTAGCCACCGCCGTAGTAGCCCCCGTAGCCCCCGTACCCGGGAGTGCCGGTGCTGCCCGCGGAGGAGACTTCCACGCCCAGGAATGCGGTGGTGCCGATGTGCACCGTGGACGAGGCCTTACCCGCCTCGATCTGGCTGGCGATCGAGGTCGCCTGGCTGATCGGGATGGCGAACGCCTGGGTGGCCGTCTGCTGCGACTGCGAGCCGAACCCGGTCGTCGAGATGCCGGTGGAGGCGGCCGTGTTCATGCCGATCACGTCGCCCTCGGTGTTGACCAGCGGGCCGCCGGAGTCGCCCGGCTGGATGGCCGCGTTGGTCTGGATCAGGCCCTTCAGCTGCTCGGCCTGGCCGGCGCTCGCATCCGAGGCGGTAATGGTCCGGCCCGTCCCGGTCACCTTGCCGGTGGCCACGGACGGGGTGCCGCCCTTGCCTTCGGCGTTGCCCAGCGCGACGACTTTCTCCGCGCTCTGGACGCCAGATGAGCTGAGGCTGACCGTTTTGAGCCCCGAGGCGTTCACCAGCTGAAGCACCGCCACGTCGTGGGTCTTGTCGTAGCCGACCACTTTGGCGCTGTAAGTGCGCCCGTTGCCCACATCGGTGACCTTGATCGAGGTCGCCCCGTTGATCACGTGGTTGTTGGTCAGCACCTCGCCGGTGGAGGTCAGCACCATGCCGGTCCCGGCCGCCTTGCCGTTCTGGTAGCCGAGCGTGGACACCACGTCGACCAGGCCCGGGTCTACCTTCGCGGCGATCTGGGTCGTGGTCAGCGTCGTCGCGCCGAACGCGTCCGCCGCGCCCAGCCCGGCGACCGCCAGTACCGCGGCCACCCCGGCCGAGGCCCCGGCCAGCACGAACCGGCGCCGCCGGCGCCGCCCGCCGTCGGGCTCCCCCGGCCCGGACCCGTACCCCCCCGGCCCGGAGCCGTAACCGCCGGATCCGCCGCCGTATCCGCCGTAGCTTCCGTAGCCGCCCTGCCCGGTTCCGGACTGTCCCGGCCCGGCGTATCCGGGCTCCCCGTAGACCGTGCTCATCTGGAACGCTCCTCAGTAGTTCATCGCCTGTTCTGGCTCGCTACTGATATTCGGCCGCGTACCTGAAGGCTGCCTCTGAGAAGTCTCCGCCTGTCCCCACGGTTTTCTGAATGATTCCTGAACGTCCCGCTCAGCCAGCTAGCAGCCGCCCGGGCTGCCTGTGGCGGCGGCCCTCGGCGAGCCGGACGTGGTACAGGGATCGCCAGCCCTTCCCGCTGAGCAGGAATTCACCCGGGGTGGACAGGGCCGTGACGCCGTTCAGGAAGGCCTGCGGGTCGCCCCGGTGACGTTCGCCGGCGGCCCGCGCATCGACGATATCCACCACCTCGCCGCTGTCCGGGTCGATCCCGGCCAGGTACGGCCGGGGCGCGATGTTGGCCCACACCCGGCCGCCGGCCCATTCCAGGTCGTTGAGCCCGCCGATGCGCTGGCCGCCGAGCCGCACCACCACCAGGCCGAGCGGCATCAGCGTCTGCGGGTCCCGGCGGACCAGCTCGCTGCTCCCGTCACTGGTGAGCACGCAGGAACCGGCGTTGCATATGCCCCAGCCCTCGCGGTTGTAGGAGATCGTCTCCAGCAGGGTCAGGCTGCGCAGATCCCAGCGCAGGGCGACCCGCTCACGCCAGGTGAGCTGCCAGAGGTGACCGCCGACCCGGCAGATGCCCTCCGCGAACAGGTCGGCAGGCAGGGACGTGCTGGCGTCGACCTGGTCCTGGCCGAGCCGGTAGCGCCGCACCGTGGACTGGCCGTACTGGCCGGTGCTCTCCCAGACCGTGCCGTCCTCCATGATCAGGCCCTGGGTGAAGCCCCGGTCCGGGTGGGGCAGGCGGCGCAGCACCTTGAGGCGGTGAAACCTCGGCACAGCGGCACACCTCCGTCGTGGTCCCCGCGGCAGCCTGATTATGCCGCGCGCTCCCCCGACTGGCTGCCCCACCGGGCAAACCGGGCCAGCGCCGGCCGCAACGGCTTGTCGCTGTACCCGCCGTCGGCCAGCCCGGCCTGCCGCTCGAACACGTTGCGGGCGCCGAAGTCACCGGTCAGTCCCCAGGACACCCCGGCCGCGAGGAAGTACAGCGGGAGCATGGCCACCCCCCCGCACCACGCGTACTGGGTGGCGTGCCGCGCCTCGTGGGCGAGCAGCGCCTGCATCGGGGTGAGGGCCGCCCGGTCGCTGCGGGCCAGGATCACGTTCCCGACCGTGAACGCGGGCGCCACCGGGACCGGGAGCCGGTACCGGGTCCCGACCAGCAGGCCGTCGCCGGCGCGGGCCAGCCTGGCCCGCCCGGCCGCGGCCACCAGGAGGCCGGCCAGCGTGGACCCGTTGACCAGGTTGGCGGCCAGCCGCACCCGGTAGGCGGTGCGCACCCGGTCAGGATCCGCCGGCCGGTCCCGACCCGTTCGGCGGTCCCGGCGATCCCGGCCCAGGTCCAGCCGCCGGTCCACCGGTTCCGCCGAGACCACCGGCCGGGCCGGACCCGTTCCCCTGGTCGCGGGTGTTCAGCGGATCCGGATCCGGCGCGACGAGCCAGCCTCCCGGCCCGGGCGCGGCCAGCACGGGCCGCGGGATCTCCGGCATGCTCAGCGGGATCTGGCTGTGCTCGCGGTGCGCCACGGCGGCGCCCCGGTGGTAGTTCTCGAGCCGCTCGATCAGGCCCGCGTCCGCGTACGGGCGGCCATCCACGAACGGGCCCGGCCGCCGCTCGACCACCGCCACCACGTCCTCGCCGGTCAGCGTCTTGTGCGTTTCCAGCGCGTGGGCCAGCGACAGCACCTGGGCCCGGTTTTCGTTGATGATCTCCTCCACCTGGCCGAGCAACCCGTTCAGGTTGTCCTCGATCCGGTCGGCCAGGGCCCGGCGCATTTCCGCCTCCGGGTCCTGGCCCTTCTTGTTCCGGCCGCCCTGACCGCCGCCCGGGGAGCCGACCTCCAGCCGCTTCGCCGTGGAGTAGGACGACACGGTGGATCCCATCCCCCAGAAGCCCTCCATGAACGAGGCCACGGTGGTCGCCGACTCCAGGTCGCCGGAGACCCCGGAGGAGCTGTCGTTGCTGAAGAACATCCGCTCCCCGGCCAGCGACGCCAGCGAGACCAGGATGTCGGTCTGGTATTCGCTGCGCCACCGGGTGAACTGGTCCTCAGGCGGGATGCTGGCGACCATGC
Organism: Actinomycetes bacterium; assembly: GCA_025964635.1. Taxonomy (GTDB): domain Bacteria; phylum Actinomycetota; class Actinomycetes; order Streptosporangiales; family Streptosporangiaceae; genus RYN-230. The sequence continues at coordinate 3,444 of JAOPYP010000065.1, forward strand.
CGAGGTAGTCACTGCCCTTCTCGATGGTCGCGATGTCGATCTCCATGTGCTGCCGGGTGCGGTAGGCCACCAGCGCGTGGCACGCCTCGTGGATGGCCACCGCGTGCCGCTCCCGCTCGATGTACTCCACGTCCTCCGGCGGCCCGAGCTCCTTGAGCTGCTTGGCCCGGATGACGTCACCCCAGCTGATCACGTCCCGGCCGTCCCGGATGGCGGTGATCAGCGCCTCGTTGACCAGGTCCTTGATGGTGGCGCCGGTCGCGTACGGGGTGATGGTGGCGAGCTTGTCCATCTGTTCCGGGGTGAGCTCGTGCCGGACCTTGGAGAAGTAGCCCTCGTAGGTGCGTACCCGGCCTGCCTTGGAGGGATAGCCGACCTTATAGATCCGGTCGATCCGGCCGGGCCGGAGCAGCGCCTCGTCCAGCGCTTCCGGCAGGTTGGTGGCCATCATGACCAGCATCCGGTACTTGGGCGGGGGCTTGGGGCGCATGCCGAGCAGCCGGCGGACCTGGCGGTTCACGAACCCGCGCGGCTTCTTCAGCCCGGACAGCTCGGTCAGCAGGGCCTCCAGCGTGCCCATGCCGCCGCCACCGCCGCCCATGCCGCCCATGATCTGCTTGCTGCGCCGGGTGTCCGGCTCATCCCCGGCCGAGGACAGCGCCCGGCGCGCGAGCCGCCACTGGACGTCGTCGGACAGGTAGGAGAAGCCGTGGCAGCCGCCCGCCTGCCAGGCCGCGGGGGTGGCGCGGCCGCCGCCGGGGAAGTTCGGGCCGCCCTGGGCCAGCGCGCCGCGGCGGCCCAGGGAGTCAGCCTCGTCGAAGAACACGATCACGCCGCCGTACCGGAGCGCGAGCCGGCGCAGCTTGCGGAACAGGGACTTGACCTTGAGGATGCCCACGCCCATGAACATGTTGATGAACGCGCCCGGGTCGACGAACACGTAGGGCCGGCCGGTCTCGCCGGCCACCGCCTCGGCCATCAGCGTCTTGCCGGTTCCGGGCGGCCCCCAGAGCAGGATGCCGCCGGGCACGTAGCCGCCCCGGGACTCGATCTGCCCCGGGTCCTCCAGGTAGAGGATGTTCTCCTTGACCCGCTCCAGCACGTGGTCCTGGCCCCAGACGTCGGTGAACCGGGTCTTGATGTCGTCGGGGTAGTAGACGTCCACGCCACCGCGGGACATGAACCAGAACAGCGCGGCGAACTGGATCACCACGAACACGACGCCGAACATGAGCTGGAGCACGAACGGCATCGCATGCCACAGGTCGGCCGGCGCGTTCAGCAGCGCCTGCACCGGGCTGGTGTGCTTCACCCGGCCGAGGATCACCGCGAGGACGATCACCCAGAACACCCAGGTGATCAGCCGCCAGAGCCGGAACCTGGTCCAGTCGGACAGCCGGCGGTGGGTGGCCCGGTCGAACCCGGCGAAGACGCGGTTGGTCCAGAACTGGTGATAGCGGGCCCAGTGCTCGCTGATCAGGAAGTGCACCTGGCGGAGCAGTTCCAGGCCGATCAGCACGAGTATCCAGGCGCCGGACCGGGATTCGATCCGGAACGCGTCCGACCACGGGATCAGGACGTTGCCCGACTTCAGCGACCAGGCCAGGAGGAACCACAGCGCGGCCAGCAGGAGCAGGAGCTTGATCCTGTCCCAGAGCGGAAGCGGCTTGCGGGTCGCCCGGTCGTCGTCACGCGGCCGCCCTCCGGGCGGCCGCAGACCCTCGGGAGCGCCTGCCGGGGCCATCGTCATCATGGGCTCCTGACCGTGAAGGAGTTCATCACCGTGTCGATCTGGCTGAGGTGCTTGCTGTAACACGAAGCCAGGCAGTGCACGAGCAGCAGGTAGACCTCGGTGTCATCCGCGTTCGTCAGGGCGACCTGGTCGAAGGTATTGATGCCGACCCCTGGGTAGGTGTACTCGTAGGTGACCCGCACCCCGTGCACTCCCTGGGCCAGGGTCAGCATGGAATCGCGCACCAGGTGGAAGCTGGTCAGCGGGAACCCGCTCTTGGCGGCGGTGGCCCGGCTGGCGGCCGTCACCGGCAGGAAGAAATCCCGCAACTGGTTATAGGACAGTGCGTTGGTGGTGGCCTGGTTGACCGGCGCGACCACTGAGTACACGAACGGCGCCCCGTCCGTCGCGCCCAGGACGTGGTTGGCGGCGGGCCTGATGTCGCCGTCGTAGCCGACCGTCCAGACGCCGCTTTGCGGGGCGCTCTTCACCGCGGCGTTCAGCGCCGAGCTCGTGATCTGGCGCCAGCCGTTCGGCACCTTGAAGTAGGTGTGCGCGCTCGAGTTCGTCACGTACGTGAACTGCGGCGCGGCACATCCGGTTACCAGGAGCGCGAGCAGCGTCATGCCCAGCCCGATGATGCGGCCCCTGCTCATGCGCCCTCTCTTCGAGTAGGAAGCGGTTACCGTACCCACTATGCGTTTTAGCCCGTATTGCGAGTATCGCTTGCGCAGGTGGCGCTGGGTAGACATGACCACATATGGCCACATGCCCGTAACACGGAGAAATTGTCTCGCCCGGCCCGGGAAGGCCCCGGCCGGGGGGACCGCAGGCAGCGCCAGGAGGAAGTAGTGCGGGGCGCGCAGGCCCTGATCCGCACGCTGGCCGCCAGCGGGGTGGGCGTGTGCTTCAGCAACCCCGGCACCTCGGAGATGCACTTCGTGGCCAGCCTGGATGCGGTCCCGCAACTGCGCGGGGTGCTCTGCCTGTTCGAGGGCGTCGCCACCGGGGCGGCGGACGGCTACGGCCGGATGGCGGGCCGCCCCGCGGCCACCCTCCTGCATCTGGGGCCAGGCCTGGCGAACGGCCTGGCCAACCTGCACAACGCCCGCCGGGCTGGAACCCCGCTCGTCAACGTGGTCGGTGATCACGCCACCTACCACAAGCGCTTCGACGCGCCGCTGGAATCCGACATCGACTCGCTGGCCCGCACGGTGTCCCGCTGGGTCCGGCGCTCGGCCCGCAGCGCCGACGTGGCGGCCGATGCCGCCGAGGGCGTGGCCGCCGCCCGGGGGGCGCCCGGCGGGGTGGCCACGCTGATCCTGCCCGCCGACGTGTCGTGGTCCGAGGGCGCCCAGCCCGCGGCGCCGGTGCCGCCGCGGCCGCCGTCCCTCGTCCCGGACCCGGTGATCGAGGACGCCGCGGAAGTCCTCCGGGGCGGGACAGATGTCCTCCAGGGCGGGCCGGCCTGCGTCATCCTGCTGGGTGGCGCCGCGCTGCGCCGCCCCGGGCTGGACGCGGCCAGCCGGATCGCCGCCGCTACCGGGGCGAGGCTGCTGGGCGAGACGTTCCCGGCCCGGCTCGAACGTGGCGCGGGCCTGCCGGGCCTGGAACGCCTGGCGTACCTGGCCGAGTTCGCCCAGGCCCAGCTGGCCGGCACCCAGCGGCTGATCCTGGCGGGCGCCCGGGCGCCGGTGTCCTTCTTCGCTTACCCGGACCTGCCCAGCTCGCTGGGGCCCGACGGCTGCCAGGTGCACACCCTGGCCGGGGCGGATGAGGACGTGTGCGCGGCGCTGGAGGCCCTGGCCGACCGGGTCGCCCCCGGCACCCGGCCGCAGCCACAGCCGGCCCAGCGGCCTGCGCTGCCCGGCGGCGGGCTGACCGCCGAGACCGCGGCCGAGGTCATCGGCGCGCTGCTCCCGGAGGGGGCGATCGTGTCCGACGAGGCCAATACGTCCGGGCTGTGGCTCCCGGCGGCGACCGCGGGGGCACCGCGGCACGACTGGCTCACGCTGACCGGCGGTGCGATCGGCCAGGGCCTGCCGGTGGCCACCGGTGCGGCCGTGGCCTGCCCGGATCGCCCCGTCCTGGCCCTCGGCTCGGACGGCAGCGCGATGTACACGATCCCGGCGCTGTGGACCCACGCGCGGGAACAGCTGGACGTCACCACGGTGATCTTCAGCAACCGTCGCTACGCGATCCTCGACCTGGAGCTGCAGCGGGTGGGCGCGGTGGCGGGCGGGGACGCGGCCCGCAGCCTGCTGGACCTGTCCCGCCCCGACCTGGACTTCACCGCCCTGGCCCGAGGGATGGGAGTACCGGCGGCGCGGGCGGCCAGCGCCGGGGAGTTTGCGGGCGAGTTGGCGCGCGCGCTGGCCGAGCCCGGCCCGCACCTGATCGAGGCGGTGCTCAGCCAGCCGGGCTGACCCGCGGAGGACAGGCTGGGCAGCGGGGGACCAGCTGACCGGCGGGCTGGGCAGCCGGATGACAGCCGGGCCGCCGGAGGATGCGTCAAGCCCCGGCCGGGATCGGGGTCCCGGCCGGGGCTCGCTGGTGGCTCCCTCAGGCTGGTCAGTTCGGGGTAAGAGGAGAGCCGGTGTGATCAGAATCAGCTGGGTGACAACCTGCTGAGATCAGAACTGGGTTCTGCTCAGCAGCCGTCGTAGGGCGCCCACGGCGAGGTGCCGTACTGGGCGTACAGCTGCTGGAACGCCTGGCTCTGCTGGGCCACAGAGGCCTGCTGGGCCGTGCCCGAGTAGCCGAGGCTGGCCCAGGTGCTCGGCAGGATGCCGTACAGGCCCGCCGAGGACGCGTTCGGGTTGTTGCCCGACTCACGCCAGGACACGCACTGCTGGAACGACGACGGCGCACTGCCGCCGCTGGTGCTCGCGGCCGGCGTGCTGGAGCTGGCCGAGGAGGACCCGGTCCCAGAGCTGACCGAGGAGGTGCCGGAGCTCTCCGAGGAGGTGCCCGAGCTGACCGACGAGGTGCCGGACGCGGCAGCTGACGTGTCCGAGCCCGCCGAGGGCGTGGTGGAAGTCGCCGGGGCCTGGTAGTAGGTCGGCGCGGCCGGGGTAATCCCGGAGCGCCCGTCCGGCACGTGCACGACCTGGCCCACGTAGATGAGGTTGGGATTCTTGATCCAGCGGTTGGCCGCCTCAACGTTGGTGAGGGACACGCCCGCCGAGGCGGCGATGCCGCTGAGCGTGTCACCCGGCTGCACGGTGTGCGTGCTGGCCAGGGCCGGCCCAGCGGCCAGCCCCGCCATGAGGGTGCCAGCGCCCACTGCCGTGATTATCCGCGTTTGTACCTTCATGAAGCTCCTTGTCCGGATTCTGATCACAGCGGCCTAAGGTATGCAGGCCTGATCAGGGACGCAAGTCCGGATGGAGCTGCTTGACCTGGGTGAATGACGAAAGCCCTTGCGGCTGCGGGGCTTTCGGTTTCTCAAAAAAA
>JAOPYP010000105.1 GCA_025964635.1 Actinomycetes bacterium
AGCGGGGCGGGCTGGGAAGCCGCCGGACCGCCTGCGACCCGGCCGGGCACCCGCGGGGCCGGCGCGCATGGCGGCTGGCATGTTACGCAAACTTCATCGGCGCCTATGGGCAAGTCGGCGCGTATCGCCCGGCTGGCGGCCGGGCTCTGCTGAACTGGCCGGAAATGGCCCGCGAAGCCCTGGCTGACCAGTAAATTCGTGGTGGCCCGCGGTGATGGCCGGATGGTACGCCGCTGCTGGGCCGCTGGGTAAGGGTTGTCGCCAGTGCTGGCTTTGACGGGATGCGGGCTATATGGAGTGTTTGCATCCGGTATTGCCCGGCATGTTCATCCGGTAACATCTGGTGGCGGTCGCGAGCGGCCGTTTCGCGCACGCTGAGCCCGCCGGGTATAGCTGAGCCCGCCGGGTATAACGGTTCCGGCCCCTGCCCAGAACGCAGTTCAGCGCGTTTCACAATTCCAGTGCGGTTCATCACTTGCAGTGCGGTCATCGGGCGGCGCTGTGCGCAGGTTGCTGTGGGGTTCAGGCAAGTAGGGCTGAGGGAGCAAACCAGCAGTGAGCGGAACGATTGCGAGGCCGGCACCAGGCGGGCCGCCCGGAGAATCGCGCAGTGATGCGCCGGCCGCGCAGGAGGGGCGCCGGAAGGGCTGGCTGACGCCGATCAGCGTGGCCATCGGGGCCAGCACCCTGCTGGCCCTGGCCCTGCGGCTGTTCCTGCTGAGCCGTCCTGGTTACCTGATGGGGGTCACCGAATACGACGATGGCCCCTACTTCGGCAGCGCCGTCAACCTGATCCACGGCTACCTGCCGTACCGTTCGTTCGTCCTGGTGCAGCCGCCCGGGATCACGCTGCTGATGGTGCCGTCCGCGCTCCTGTCCAAGATCACCGGGACAGCCACGGCGATGGCCACCGGCCGGATCCTGACCACGCTGGCCAGCTCGGCGGGCGTGGTCCTGGTGGGCCTGCTGCTCCGGCACCGCGGCCTGCTCGCCGTGATCGTGGGCTGCGGGATCGTCGCCGTCTACCCGGACAGCGTGTCCACCGCCCGCACCATCCTGGTCGAGCCGTGGCTGGTGCTGTTCTGCCTGCTCGGGGCCCTGGCCCTGTTCGAACGGGACCGGCTCACCAGCAGCCGGAAGCGCCTGTTCTGGGGTGGCGTCGCGTTCGGCTTCGCCGGCTGCGTCGAGGTCTGGGCGATCTTCCCGGTCATCGTGCTGCTGGTCATGATGCTCCCGCAGATCAGGCGGGCCGCCGTGTACGCGGGCGGGGTCGCGGTCGGCTTCCTGGTCCCGACCCTCCCGTTCGCCGCCCTGGCGCCCAAGCGCTTCTATCAGAGCCTCTACGTCGCCCAGGTCGCCCCGCGGGCCGGGTCGACCCGGGTCCCGCTGCCCGCCCGGCTGAGCCACATCCTCGGTATCAGCAACCTCCATCTGCCCGCCCACCCGCGCCTGGTGATCCTGGCGGCCACGGCGGTGCTCGTCGTCGTGGTGGCCGCGATGATCGCCGTCGCGTGGCGGGTGCTGCGCCAGGCGCCGCCCCCGCTGGACTGGTTCGCGCTGGCCTCCACTGCCGTGATCGTGGTCATGTTCATGTGGCCGGACCAGTTCCACTACCACTTCGCCGCGTTCCTGGCGCCGTTCTTCGCGATGTCCATAGCACTGGCCCTGTCCCGGCTGCTCCAGGCGCTTGGCCACGGCACCGGCCGGCTGCCCGCCACAGCGGGACGGCGCCTGTGGATTCCGGCCACGGCGCTGGCCGGCCTGGTGATCGTGGTGCTGGCCATGGACCAGGCCAGCTATGAATCGCATCTCCAGCTGCGCCTGGCCCCCGTGGCCCCCGCGGTGGAGAAGATCATCCCCAAGGGCGCGTGCGTCGCCACCGATCAGGTGTCCTACCTGCTGATGGCCAACCGGTTCAGCCCCGCCCAGTCAAACTGCCCGCACATGCTGGACGGGCTCGGCAGCGATCTCGGCTTCGCCAACGGGCTGAAGCCGTCTACCGGCGCGGGCAACGACCCGGCCGTGCAGGCGATGTGGCGGGACGAGTTCACCCACTCCCAGTTCGTCTGGCTGTCGTACAACTCCTACCGCCGGGTGGCCTGGTTCCCGGAGCTGCGCGCCTACTTCAAGGCCAACTTCGTCCAGGTCTTCAAGCACGGCTGGCACGACACGCTGTACGCCCGCAAGGGCACGCACACCGGCTGACCCGGCCTGGCCAGCGCCGGGCTGCCCCGGGCCCGCGCCGGGTCAGCGCTGCGGCGGGTAGCCGGTGTAGTTCTCGGCCAGCGACGCTGCGGCCGCCCGTGAGACGGTGACGTAGCGGAGCTGGGCGAGCTGGAGCTCGGTGTCCATCGGGTCTGCCCGGGGCGCGGTGTGTAGCATCGTGGTCATCCACCACGAGAAGTGGGTCCGCCGCCAGACCCGCTCCAGGCAGTCGTCTGAGTAGGCGTCGGCCAGCCGGGCATCGCCGCGCAGCAGGTCGTCCAGGGCGCCGGCCAGCACCGCGACGTCCCCGAGAGCCAGGTTGAGTCCCTTGGCGCCGGTGGGCGGCACGATGTGCGCCGCGTCCCCGGCTAGGAACAGCCGCCCGTGCCGCATCGGCGCGCTGACGAAGCTGCGCATCGGGATGATGCCCTTGTCCAGGACCGGGCCTTCCTTGAGCTCCCAGCCGGGCAGGGCGAACCGCCGCTGCAGCTCGGCCCAGATCCGGTCGTCGGGCCAGGCGCTGATCTCCTCGTCCGGGGCGACCTGCAGGTAGAGCCGGCTGACCAGCGGGCTGCGCAGGCTGTGCAGGGCGAACCCGTCCGGGTGATGGGCGTAGATCAGCTCGTCGGTGGACGGCGGGACGTCGGCCAGGATGCCCAGCCAGGCGTACGGGTACTCGCGTTCCCAGACGGTCATCAGGCCCGCCGGGACCGCCGGCCGGCAGATCCCGTGGAAGCCGTCGCAGCCCGCGATCGCGTCGCAGGTGACCTCGTGCCCCGTCCCGTCCGCGCTGGTATAGCGGAGCACCGGGTGAGCGGTGTCCAGGCCGTCCACCTCGGTGCCGGTCACGTCGAACTCCAGCTGGCCGCCAGCCGCCAGCCGGGCCTCGATGAGGTCCTTCACCACCTCGGTCTGGGCGTAGACGGTGACAGTCCGCCCGGTCAATTTGCGGAAGTCGATGTGGTGCCGCCCGCCAGCGAACTGGAGGTAGATCCCGCCGTGCTCGAGGCCCTCGCGGTCCAGGCGGCCGGCCAGCCCGGCCTCCCGGAGCAGCGTGACGCTGCCGTCCTCCAGCACGCCGGCCCGCTGCCGGGCCTCGCAGTGCTCCCGGCTCCGGTCCTCGACCAGCACCGAGTCGATGCCGCGCAGCGCCAGCAGATGGGACAGCAGCAGGCCGGCCGGCCCGGCCCCGACGATCCCGACCTGGGTGCGCGTGCGCGCGGGTGCGGCAGGCATCTAGAACGGGTAGGGCGCGATCTCGCTGCGCATCGTCACCCAGCGGGTATCGGTGAACGCGTCGAGGTTGGCGGTGCCGCCGAAGCGGGCACCGGTGCCGGACGCGCCGACGCCGCCGAAGGGCGTGTTGGGGGCGTCGTCCACGGTCTGGTCGTTGATGTGCACGATGCCGGTCGGGATCTTGCGGGCCAGGTCCAGGCCGCGCAGCACGTCCTTGGTGAGGATGCCCAGGGACAGCCCGTACTCGGTGTCCGCGGCGAGCTTGGCCGCCTCGTCGGCGGTGGAGAACCGGATGACCGGGGCCACCGGCCCGAACACCTCGCTGGCGTAGGCGGGCATGGCGGGCGCGACCTCGGCCAGCACGGTGGGCTGGTAGAACAGCCCCTCATAGGTGCCGCCCGCCGCCAGCCGGGCACCGGCGTCCACGCTCGCGGTGACCAGCCCGTGGATCTTGTCGCGCTGCCGCTCGTCAATGACGGGGCCCAGCGCGACCTGGCCGCTGGCCGGGTCCCCGACCGGCAGGTGGCTGGCCTTGCCCGCCAGCGCCGCCACGTAGTCGTCGTAGACCGAGTCCTGGACCAGGTGCCGGCCAGTGGTCATGCAGATCTGGCCCTGGTGCAGGAACGAGCCCCACGCCCCGGCCGCCGCGGCCGCGTCCAGGTCGGCGTCGTCCAGCACGATCAGCGCGGAGTTGCCGCCCAGTTCCAGGTGCACCCGCTTCAGATGCTGGCCGGCCAGCGCACCCACGTGGCGGCCCACCGCGGTGGACCCGGTGAACGAGATCACCCGCACCTGCGGGTCGGTGACCAGGGTTTCCCCGGCGTCCGGGCCGCCCGGCAGCACGTGCAGCACGCCCTCGGGCAGCCCGGCCTCCTCGAAGACGCGGGCCAGCACCACGCCGCCGCATACCGCGGTGCGGGGATCGGGCTTCAGCACCACCGCGTTGCCGAGGGCGAGCGCCGGGGCCACCGACCGGATGGCCAGGATCTGCGGAAAGTTGAACGGGGAGATGACCCCGACCACCCCGACCGGGACGCGCTCGGCCCAGCTGAGGTGCGGTGACTCGGTCGGCAGCAGCTCGCCGTAGGGACGCGACGGCAGGGTGGCGGCCTCGTAGATCTCCTCGGTGGCCACGTGCGTCTCGAACTGCGCCGCGGGCGGGATCTTGCCGCCCTCGCGGATGCTCCAGCCCTCGATCTCCTCGGCGTGCGCCTTCCAGATGTCCCCGGCCCGGCGCAGGATGGCGGACCGCTCGGTGTGCGGGAGCGCCGCCCAGGCTGGCTGGGCCGCCGCGGCGGCCGTGGCGGCCGCGGCGATGTCGGCGGGGGCGGCGATGCCGACCCGGCCGAGTTCCGTCCCGGTGGCTGGCTCGGTGACCGGGGCCTCGCCCCCGGAGACCGCCGTCCAGCCGTTGCTGAAGGCCTTGCCGCGCCATGCCGCCTCGTCGAGAAATGTCACGGGAACTCCTTGGTCACCGATGACGGGGGAGTCAGAAAGGGAGCGATTCCGATCGGTGGATGCGTGTGCGCGTTACGCACAGCAGTTCTATCATCGAACATTGTGAATCTAGGGGATGACGTCTCCCAGTGTCAACGAGGCCGCCGGGGGTGCTTTTCCGGGGTTCCGGCAGCTTCTTTCCAGGAGCCGGCCACGGGGAATACGGTCAATGACCGCTCTGCGGATTGCGCTGTACGACGCTGGCCGCCCGTGCTACCTCTGTCCCATGAGTGACTACGTGCCAGCAGGGCCCGCCGGCGCCGCGGACGATGACGCGGTCAGCGCGGTCATCGAGCATGCCAACGCCAACCAGGTCTCCCTCGTCCGGTTCCTGTACGCCGACCACGGCGGAATCATCCGCGGCAAGGCCGCATCGTCGGCCCTGCTGCCGTCCCGGCTACGGACCGGGATCGGGCACACGGTGGCGATGATGGCCATGTCCATGCTGGATTCCCTGCAGCCGGTGGACGGGATGGGCCCGGTCGGCGAGGTCCGCATCATGCCCGACCCGTCCACGTTCGTGTCCCTGCCGTACGCACCCGGAGCCGGCGCGATGCTGGCCGACCTGGTCCAGCCGGGCGGTGAGCCCTGGGACGGCTGCTCGCGCACGTTTCTGAAGCGGGCCATCGCGGACATGGCCGCCGAGGGGTACGCGGTCCACGCGTCGTTCGAGCCCGAGTTCACGCTGGGCCGCCGGGAAGCCGATCCCCACGGCGGTCCCGACCGGCTCGTCCCGGTGGACGACAGCCTCTGCTATTCCTCGACCGGGTTCGCCCTGGCCCACGACTTCACCATGGACCTGCTGGCCGCCCTGCAGGAGCAGGGACTGCAGGTCGAGAGCTACTACCCGGAACTCGGCCACGGCCAGCAGGAGATGACGATCCGGCACGCCCCCGCGCTGCGCGCGGCCGATAACCACGTGCTGTACCGGGAGACCGTCCGGGGTGTCGCGTTCCGCCGCGGGCTGTGGGCCAGCCTGGCCCCCAAGCCCGTGCCTGATCAGGCCGGCAACGGGACCCACCTGCACGTGTCGCTGACCGACCTCGGGCCCGGCGGCCAGCCGGGGGAGCACCAGGTGTTCTACGAACCGGACGATGAGTACCAGCTGTCCGCCACCGGCTATCACTTCACCGGCGGGCTGCTCGCCCACCTGCCCGCCCTGGTCGCGCTCACCTGCGCCAGCGTCAACTCCTACCGCCGGCTGGCCCCGCAGATGTGGAGCAGCGCCTTCACGGTGTACGGCATGGACAACCGCGAGGCCGCGGTGCGCATCTGCTCTCCGATGCTCGGTGACGCGGCGGGCACGGTGAACCTGGAGCTCAAGCCGTCGGATTCGAGTGCCAACCCCTACCTGGCCCTGGGGGCCGTGATTCACGCCGGCCTGGACGGCATCCGGCGCAAGCTCGACCCCGGCGACGCCGTGAACGTCGATCCGGCCACGCTCACCGACGCCGAGCGGGAGGCCCGGGGGGCGCACCGGCTGCCGGACTCCCTCGGGGCGGCGCTGGACGCGCTGGAGGCGGATGACCTGCTGATGGAGGCGCTCGGGCCGCTGCGCCGCCAGGCCTACCTGGCGGTGAAGCGCTCCGAGGCCGCCGATTTCGCCGGCCGCGACGCGGCCTGGGAGTGCTTCCAGCACTTCACGAAGATCTGACCTCGGCTGGCCGGGTCAGCTCGCGGACTCCGCCAGTTCCACGTACGCCGCGGGAAGCTGTCCCACGAGATGGCGGTAACCGTCCTCGCCCAGCTGGTCCCGCAGGACGTCCAGGACGGCCCCGGTTCCGGTGCGGGCCTCGTCGGCGGTCAGCCCGGTGCGCCCGCTGACCTGGCGGATGAACTCCTCGACCGGCACTGGGTGGGCGCCCTTGCGGTGCGTGGCCGACAGCGTCCAGGGCTCGGCCAGGGAGTCGGGGAACTCCATGGCCAGCCGCCTGGCCTCACCGTTACTCAACTGGCCGGCGAAGGCCTCCAGCACCGCGCGGGTCAGGTCCGCTGACTCTTCCCGCGACAGCCCCGAGCGCTCCGCGACCGCGCGGGCGAGCTCGTTCTGGCCCATGAGCGTGACCCCCTTCATCGGCTTACCTGACAGTCTCCTGTCTGCCGGATCTGACCCGCATCCGGGGTCTGGCGCTCCGGTCGCCGGGACCCGGGGGGCTGGCCAGATCCCGCCCGCTCAGCGATCATGACGTCATGCCTGCCCTGGCCTGGTCCCCGCCCCGGAGCACCCGTGCCTGACCGGTTCGCGGCCGGGTCCGGCCTGCTGGAGCCGGGGCTCGGCGTGCTCGCCCTGGTGGATCACCACGTCCATCCGGCGCTCGCGGCCGAGACCGGGGCGGCCGAGTTCGAGCAGCTGATCACCGAGTCGGACCGGCCGCTGCCCGCCGGGCTGACCCAGTTCGACTCCCAGCTGGGGGTGGCAATCCGGCGCTGGTGCGCGCCGGTCCTGGACCTCGAGCCGTTCGCCGCGCCCGCCGACTACCTGGCCCGCCGGTCCGCACTGGGCGCGGCTGAGGTCACTCGCCGGCTGCTGCGGGCCACCGGGACCGCTCATTTCCTGCTCGACACCGGCTATGTCCGGCCCGGCCTGCTCGACCTGCCCGGGATGCGGGAGGCGGCCGGGGCCCGGGCCGACGAGATCGTCCGCCTGGAGAGCGTGGCCGAGCAGGCGGTGCGGGACGGTGACGGCAGCGCGGGAGGGTTCGCGGGCCGCTTCGCGGCGGCGCTGGCCCGCCAGGCTGCCTCAGCGGTGGGCCTGAAGAGCATCGTCGGCTACCGCTTCGGCCTCGACTTCGACCCGGAGCCTCCCGCCGCGGCGGAGGTGACCGCGGCGGCCGGCGGCTGGCTGCGGCAGATCGAGGCCACCGGCCGGGTCCGGGTCGAGGACCCGGTGCTGCTGCGCCACCTGCTGTGGACCGGGCTGGGGCTGGGGCTGCCGCTGCAGCTGCACACCGGGTTCGGGGACCCGGACGCGGACCTGCGCCGCTGCGACCCGCTGCTGCTGCGCGGCTTCCTGCGGCGCACTGAGCCCGCCGGCGTGCCGGTCATGCTGCTGCACTGTTACCCCTACCACCGCGGGGCCGGCTACCTGGCCCAGGCGTTCCCGCACGTCTACCTGGATGTCGGGCTGGCCATCAACTACGCGGGCGCGCGGGCCGCGGCCGTGGTCGCCGAGTCCCTGGAGCTGGCCCCGTTCGGCAAGCTGCTGTTCTCCTCCGACGCCTGGGGACCGCCGGAACTGCATTACCTGGGCGCCCGGCTGTGGCGCCGCGCCACGGCCCGGGTGCTCGGGGAATGGGTCGCCGACGGCGACTGGAGCCAGGCTGACGCGCTGCGGGTCGCGGAGATGGTCGGGGCGGGCAACGCGCGCCGCGTATACGGCCTCTAGCGCGGCGGCGCCTCCAGCCCGGCAGCGCCTCTAGCCCGGCAGCACGGGGGCCAGCCGAAACCCGGAAAGTCCCCGCCCGGGTGTCCGTCAGGTATCGTGCGCGTTACGTACATTCGTTCACATGCTGTCATAAGCCGCGCGACCTGGATGCAGAGGTGGCCATGGCTGGGGTTCTGCGCACCGATGACGTGACCCAGGCTGACCGGTTCGCCCAGTGGCGGCACTGGATCTCCGCGACGTTCGTCCCGCTGGAGTGCGCGCCGGTCAGCCGGGAGCCGTTCCGGGGCGAGGTGGCGCACTGGGAACTCGGAGAGCTGCTGGTGTCCCGGGTGGCCGCCCATCCGCACCTGGCCTCGCGGACCCGCCGGATGATCGCCCTCCGGGAGGCGGGCTACTACAAGGTCGGGCTGCTTACCCGCGGCTCGTGCCGGCTGTCCCAGGAGGGGCGCGAAGCCCGGCTGCGGCCGGGGGACCTCGCGATCTATGACTGCCGCCGCCCGTACACGATGGTGTTCGACGAGCCCCACGAGATGTCGTTCCTGATGTTCCCCTGCGACCGGCTCCGGCTGCCGCCCGCGGCGGTGGAGCAGGTCCTGGTTACGCCGGTGTCCAGCGCGCAGAGCACCGGCTCGCTGGTCGCGCCCTTCCTGCGGCGGCTGGTGGCCAACCTGGAGCAGCCTGGTGAGCCGGTCAACTGCCGCCTGGCGGACAACGTGCTCGACCTGCTCGCGACGCTGTTCGGGGAGCGGACCGGGGTGCTGCCCACGGACCCGGCCATGATGCGGCGCTCGCTGCTGCTGAACCTGCACGGCTGGATCGAGGCCCACCTGGCCGACCCGGACCTGGGCCCGGCCACGATCGCCCGGGCGAACCACATCTCCGTGCGCTACCTGCACCGGCTGTTCCACGATCAGGGCACGTCGGTGGCCCGGTGGGTGCGTGAACGGCGGCTGGCCAACTGCCGCCGTGACCTGGAGGACCCGGCGCTGGCGCAGCGCGGGGTCCAGGCGATCGCCCGGCGCTGGGGCTTCGAGGACCCGGCCCACTTCAGCAAGATCTTCAAGGTCAGCTACGGTGAGCCCCCCGGCGCCTACAGACATCGGTCCGGCGCTCTCCGGCCTTAGCACCGTGCGCTGAGCACCAATAGCCGGGCACTCTGCGACAAACTCCCGGGCTCCTGGTGCGCCGATGCTGCCTATCAGGCAATGGCGCACAGGAGGTACACCCAGTGAGTCACACCGATGACAGCCCGCGGCCGGCCCCATCGCAGACCGGGGCGCAGGCTGGTCCCGCGCTTACCCGCCGTGCCTTCGTGGGCCTGGCCGGCGCGGCCGGGCTCGGCCTCGCCGCCGGCTGCAGCGGCGGGCTCAAGAGCTCCTCCGGCTCCTCCGCCGGCACCATCAAGATCGGTTACGTCAGCCCCCGCACCGGCCCGGACGCCGCGTTCACCTCGTCTGACCCGTTCGTGCTGAGCAAGGTCCGGGCGGCGCTGGCCAGGGGCCTGACCGCTGGCGGCAAGAAGTACAAGGTCGAGATCTTCACCGCGGACAGCCAGTCCAGCGACACCCGGGCCGCCCAGGTCGCCCAGCAGCTGATCACCCAGAACAACGTGGACATCATGCTGACCACGTCCGCCCCGGAGACCGTTAACCCGGTGTCCGACCAGTGCGAGAGCGCCCACGTCCCGTGCCTCGGCACGATCGTGCCCTGGGAGGCCTGGTTCCTCGGCCGCGGCGGCACGATAGGCAAGACGGCCGCCGCGTCCAGTTCCTTCACGTACACCTACCTGTACTTCATCGGCCTCGAAGACGAGCTGGCCGGCCAGGTCCCCGCCTGGAAGGAACTCACCACCAACCACAAGGTAGGCGGCCTGTGGCCGAGCGACGCCGACGGCTCCGCGTTCCGCGGCGCGTTCACCAAGGCGCTGCCCGGTGACGGCTACAAGGTCATCAACCCCGGGGCCTACTCGGACGGCGCGACCGACTTCACCACGATCATCAACAAGTACAAGTCGTCCGGCGCGGAGATCGTCCAGGGCTGCCCGCTGCCCCCGGACTTCGCAACGTTCTGGAAGCAGGCCAGCTCGATGGGGTACAAACCCAAGATCGCCTGCATCGCCAAGGCCATCCTGTTCCCCAGCGTGGTGGTCGGCCTGGGCGCGCTCGGCGAGAACCTGCTCACCGACGCCTGGTGGACGCCGGGCATGCCGTGGAAGTCGTCGTTCGACGGGATGACCTGCCGGCAGTACGCGAACGAGTACCAGGCGGCGACCGGCCAGCAATGGACCCAGCCGATGTCGTTCAACTACGCGGTGTTCGAGATCGCGGCCCACGTGTTCAGGTCGGTCAGCGACCCGCACGATCACGAAGAGGTCGCCGCCCAGATCGGCAAGTCCCGGGGTGAGGTGATCACCGGCAGCTACGACTTCACCGGCGGCCCGGTGAAGAACGTCGCCGTGCACGACGACTTCGCGGGCCAGTGGCAGAAGAGCAAGGACCCGAAGTTCATGTACGACCTGTACGTGGTGAACAACGCGATGGACTCCTCTGTCCCGGTCACCGCGCCGCTCGAGTCCCTGTGATCGGGCTGGCCCTTGAGAGCGGGGACAGCACCGTGAGCGGGACGGACAACGCCCTGCTGGCCGTGCGCGACGTGCACCAGCAGTTCGGCGCGCTGATGGTGCTGACCGGGGTGAGCCTGGCCGTGCCGCCCGGCCAGGCGGTGGGCGTGGTCGGCCCGAACGGGGCGGGCAAGTCCACCCTGCTGGACATCGTGGCGGGCGGCCGCCGCCCGGACGCCGGCCGGATCTACCTCGGCGGCACCGATGTCACCGCGGTGCCGGCGGGCCGCCGGACCCGGCTCGGGCTGGGCCGCACCTTCCAGGTGCCGCGGCCATTCCCGGCCCTGACGGTGTTCGAGAACGCGCTGGTCGCCGCGGTCCGCGGGGCCGGGCTGCGGCGCCGGGCCGCCTACCAGGTGGCGTACGGGGCGCTGGAGCAGACCGGCCTGGCGGCCCGGGCCAACACTCCCGCCCGCCAGCTCACCCTGCTCGAGCGCAAACGGCTGGAGCTCGCCCGGGCCCTGGCCACCGAGCCGTCCGTGCTGCTGCTGGACGAGATCGCGGGCGGGCTGAGCGAGCCGGAGACCGACGCCCTGGTGGGCACGATCCGCTCGGTGCACGCGGCCGGGGTCACGATCGTCTGGGTCGAGCACATCATGCGGGCGCTGACTCAGGTGGTGCAGCGCGCCGTCTGCCTGGCCGATGGGCGGCTGCTGTTCGACGGCACCCCGGAGGAGATGCTGCGCGACCAGCATGTCCGCCGCGCCTACCTGGGCGGGACGGTGGCATGACCACGCTGACCGTAGCGGGCCTCGACGCGGGCTACCGGGACTTCCAGGCCCTGTTCGGGGTGAGCCTGGACCTGGCCGAGGGTGAGACGGTCGCGCTGATCGGCGCGAACGGGGCGGGCAAGAGCACGCTGCTGATGACGATCGCGGGCGCGCTGCGCCCCTGGCGCGGGCGGATCACGCTGGACGGTCTGGACATCGCCGGGCTCCCCGACCATCACCGGGCCCGGCTGGGCATCGCGATCGTCCCCGAAGGGCGCCGGCTGTTTCCCAGCCTCACCGCCGAGGAGAACATCCTGGTGCCCACCACCGGGCGCGGGGGTCCGTGGAGCCTGGACGCGCTGTACGACCTGTTCCCCATGGTCGCGGCGCGCCGCTCGCACCGGGCGGGCCTGCTGTCCGGCGGGGAGCAGCAGGCGGTGGCGATCGCGCGGGCGCTGGCCGCGAATCCGCGGGTGCTGCTGATGGACGAGGTGTCGCTGGGCCTGGCCCCGGCTGTGGTAGACGGCTTCTACCGGCTGCTGCCGCGCATCCAGCAGTCCGGGGTGTGCATCCTCCTGGTCGAGCAGGACATCGACCGGGCCCTGGCGGCCAGCGACCGGGCGCTCTGCCTGCTCGAGGGCCGGGTGGTCATGGCCGGTGACAGCGCCGGCCTGGATCGCGACCGGCTGATCTCCGCCTACTTCGGCGCGCCTTCCGCCCCACGATCTTCCGCAACGAAAACCGGACCGGCGCCCGTGCCTCCCGATAAGCCCGTGCCTCCCGGTAAGCCCGTGCCTCCCGGTAAGCGGGTGCCTCCCGCCAGGCCGGTGCCCCCGGCAGACCCGGAGGTGCCGCGGTGACGTGGCTCAACGACACGCTGCAAGGGATCTTCGTCGGCGGCGGGTACGCGCTGACCGCGGTCGGCCTGTCGCTCATGTTCGGGGTCATGCGGCTGGTCAACCTGGCCCACGGTGACCTCGCCGTCTGCGCCACCTACCTGGTCACCAGCATGATGGCCGCGCTCGGCGTGCCGTTCCTGGCCGCGCTGCTGCTGATGCTCCCGCTGGCCTTCGCCGCGGGCGCGGTGCTCCAGCTGGCCCTGTTCGACCGGGCCCTCCGCACCGGGCCGCTCGCCCCGCTGCTGGTCACGTTCGGCCTCTCGATCATGATCCAGAACCTGCTGCAGCAGACCTACTCGGCGAACGTGCGCGGCGTCCCGGCG
The DNA here is from genome assembly GCA_025964635.1 of Actinomycetes bacterium. GTDB lineage: Bacteria > Actinomycetota > Actinomycetes > Streptosporangiales > Streptosporangiaceae > RYN-230. Next base: position 12,876 of record JAOPYP010000105.1, read on the forward strand.
GGCAGCATCGACGTGTCCGCCGCGCATCTGGGCGGACTGGTCCTGCCCGGGCTGTCGGTGCTGAAGCTGGCCCTGGCGCTGGTGGTGATCGGCGGGCTGAGCGCCGCGCTCCGCTTCACCGGCTGGGGCCGGCGGGTCCGGGCCACCTCCGACGACGTGGCCATCGCCCGCCTGCAGGGCATCCGGGTCCGGCCCTTGTTCGCCACGGTGACCGGCATCGCGATCGCGGCCGCGGCGCTGGCGGGCACGCTGGGCGCGGTGACCACCGGGGTGTACCCGACGCTGGGCACGCTGACCCTGATCTTCGCGTTCGAGGCGGTGGTCATCGGCGGGCTCGGCTCGCTGTGGGGAACGCTGCTGGGCGGCATCCTGATCGGCGTCACCCAGGTGCTCGTCTCGCAGGTCAGCGTGCCCTACGCCACGCTGGCGTCGCAGCTGCTGTTCCTGCTCGTGCTGGTGGTGCGGCCGGAGGGCCTGTTCGGCACCGGCGAGGCCGCTGGGCAGGCCACCGGGGCGGAGGCGTGATGACGATGAAACGACCCGGGACGCCGGCCCCGCCTGCCGCCCGGCCCCCGGCGGCCGGGGCCACCGCGCCGGTCCAGGTCAGCCGCTGGAGCACCGCGGCCACGGTGACCACGGCATGCGCCGCGGTCGCGGTGGTGCTGCTGGCCCTGGCGCCGTACGTGATCGGCACCAACCTCACCCAGCCGATGGTGACCCTGTTCCTGCTGGCCGCGATGGCCTCGCTGTGGAACCTGCTGGCCGGGTACGCCGGGATGATCTCGTTCGGGCAGCAGGCCTACCTGGGCATCGGGGCCTACGCGCTCTACCTGCTCGGCCGGGCCGGGATCAGCCCGTTCGCGGCGATCCCGCTGGCCGCGGCGGCCGCGGCGGTGGCGGCCGCGGGTATCTTCCTGATCCTGCGCCGGCTGTCCGGCGGGTACTTCGCGGTGGCCAGCTGGGTGGTGGCCGAGTGCCTGTTCCTGTACGTGACCACGCAGGGCTGGCTGGGCGGCGGCACGGGGGTCGGGCTGCAGCAGCTGTCCTCGATGGTCCCGGTGGTCCGGGAGGCGGACACCTACTGGACGGCGCTGGCCGTGCTGGTCCTCTGCGCGGGCGGCGGGTACCTGCTGGTGCGCAGCCGGTTCGGCCTGGACAGCCGGGCCACCGGCGGTGAGCCGGTCGCGGCCGCGGCGGTGGGCGTGGAAGTACAGCGGACCCGCCGGCTGGCCTACGTGCTGGCCGCGGCGGGGTTCGGGGCGATCGGCGCGATGCTCATCATCAGCGGCCTGTACATCGACCCGGCCTCGGTGTTCAACATCAACTACAGCGCGGACATGCTGTTCATGGTGGTCATCGGCGGGCTCGGCACCATCGAGGGACCGCTGATCGGGGCGCTGATCCTGTTCGCCGCGCAGCAGGTGTTCGCCCAGTACGGGGCGTGGTACCTGGTCGGCATCGGCGCCCTGGCCATCGCCGTGGTGCTGCTCGCGCCGGCCGGGCTGTGGGGGATGGTCAGCGGCCGCCGGGGCTGGTCCCTGCTACCGGTGGGGTATCGAGTCCGCTCCCACCGGAGGTCCCCGTGACCACTAGCCACCCCGCGGCAGGCCACACCGCCGGCGGCCACATCACCGGCAGCCATCCCGCTGGCCGCTACACGACCAGCACCGCCCTGCTCGAAGGACTGCGCGAGGCCGGCGTCCGCTACGCGTTCGCCAACCTGGGCAGTGACCACACCGGCATCCTGGAGGCCTACGCCCTGGCCAGCAGGCTGGGCACCCTGGACACACTCCCCGAGCTGATCCTCTGCCTGCACGAGAGCGTGGCGCTCAGCGCGGCCCACGGATACGCCCAGGTCAGCGGGGAGGCGCAGGCCGTCCTGGTGCACGTGGACTGCGGCACCCAGAACCTCGGGGGCGCGATCCACAACGCCGCGCGCGGCCGGGTCCCGGTGCTGATCTTCGCCGGTCTCTCGCCGATGACCCAGGAAGGCGAGCTGCCCGGCAGCCGCACCGAGTTCATCCACT